>JBEVDE010000332.1:0-18883 GCA_040514175.1 Allosphingosinicella sp.
AATGTTATTGGCGACCAGCGTCGGTATGCCGATGCCGAGATTGACGTAATACCCGTCGCGAAGCTCCTTCGCGGCACGGGCGGCCATCTGATTACGATCCCAAGGCATTAGTTTGGCTCTCCTTCGCCGCCGAGCGGGCGGGGTTGGTCCGTGGGATTGTCCATCTCGGCATCGAAGCCGTCCATGATCCGCGCGAACGCTTCGTCCTCGCTGACCCCAACGGATTGCGAATAAGCCAAGGCGCCGTGGCGGAGCGCGTCCACCACGGCCATTCCGAACAACGCCGGGTCGGCGCCGAGCGCATGAGGATCGATGAAGCAGGTGATCGGCCCATCCGATTGCGCCCACATGCGCAGGAACTCGCGTGCATTCTCCAATCCGCCGACCCCGGAAATGTCGAGCTCGTTCCGGGCGGAGCCTCGCTTGCTTCCGAACATCAAACCGCCTCCCGCTGCCGGACGGTGCGGAACTCGATCTTTTTCTCGTACGGCGCGCCGACGATCATGCGCTTCACGTAGATGCTCGGCAGGTGGATGCAGTCGGGATCGAGCGACCCGACGGGCACGATCTCCTCGACCTCGGCGACGCAGATCCGGCCCGCGGTCGCCATCGGCTGGTTGAAGTTGCGGGCGGTTTTGCGGAAGACGAGGTTGCCGGCCTCGTCGGCCTTCCAGCCCTTGACGATCGACAGGTCGGCGCGAATCCCGCGCTCGAGGATGTAGGTCTCGCCGTCGAAGACCTTCTCCTCCTTGCCGTCGGCGACGGTCGTTCCGACCCCGGTCTTCGTATAGAAGCCCGGGATGCCGGCGCCGCCCGCCCGGCAGCGCTCGGCGAGCGTGCCCTGGGGGCAGAATTCGACCTCGAGCTCGCCGGCCAGATATTGCCGCTCGAACTCCTTATTCTCGCCCACGTAGGAGGAGATCATCTTGCGGATCTGGCGGGTGCGCAGCAGCTTGCCGAGGCCTTCATTGTCGATCCCGGCATTGTTCGAGACGACGGTCAGATCCTTGACTTCGCTCTCGCGGATCGCGTCGATCAGGCGCTCGGGGATTCCGCACAGTCCGAAGCCTCCGGCGCAGATCGTCATTCCGTCTCTGAGCAGGCCGTCGAGCGCCGCCGCGGCATCGGGATAGAGCTTCTTCATTCACCGCTCCTCGCTGAACGCCTGCGCGATAGGCGGAGGGGGCGAGTGAGGTCAATCCGCTGACCGCTTGACGCCTTGATCCGAAGCAGAGTACTTTGTGTTACAGAGTTCTCTGGAGCCCTTGCCATGACCAGCGCCGACTCGACCACCGAAGACCTTCGCTACGTCCGCCAGCTGGCCGAGAGCGGCGCCCACGCGCCTCTGCTCGGCGGCCGCTTCATGGCCTGGTGGGGCCTGCTTCTGACCGCGGCCTATACCCTCCAGCATTTCGCTCTAAAGGGGGCGCTTGGCGACGGCGGAGCCGTGTTCGGGCTCATCTGGGGCTCCTTCGGCCTGCTCGGCGGGCTCGGCCAGTTCGTCCTCGCCCGGTCGATCGCCGGCAAGGCCGGCAGCGGCTCTGCCGGCAACCGGGCCTCGCGCCCGGTCTGGACCGCGGGCGCCTTCACGATCCTTGCGATGTTCAGCGGTCTCCTGGTCGCCTCGCGCGGCGAGATCGGGCCGACGACGTTCGACCCGATCGTGCCCGTCGCCTTCGCCGCTTATGCCTGCGCGCTCTTCGTTACCGGCGCGCTCGCCCGAAGCACGGTCACGATGGCGGCGGGCGCCGGGGCGGTCGCCATGGTCGGCCTGTTCACGGCCGTCAGCACCTCGCCCGACCGCTACCTGCTCGCCGCGGCCGGCGTGTTCGCGACCGTGATGCTTCCCGGCCTCCTCCTCCTGAGGAGCGAGCAGCGCTGACGCTATGGCGGAAAACCCGTTCGATCACACCGGCCTCGACGACGTCATCCACGGCCGCCTTCGGCTCGGCATCATCGCCTATCTCGCGGCGGTGGAGACGGCCCTGTTCACCGAGCTCAGGGAGAAGGTCGGAGCGACCGACGGCAATCTCTCGGCCCATCTCGGGAAGCTCGAGGAGGCGGGCTATGTCAGCGTCGCCAAGAGCTTCGCCGGACGCAAGCCGCAGACCCGCCTCACCCTCACCCACCGCGGCCGCCAGGCCTGGAACAACTGGCTCGACCGGATCGAGAAGCTGACCCGCGCCGCCGCCGCCCATCACAACGGGAGATGAAGATGAAGACCTTGCTCTTGGCCCTGCTGCTCGGCGCCGCCGCCGAGCCGCCCGCCGCGCCGTCCGCGGCCTCGTTCGCGCCCCAGGATCCGGCGGCCCGGATCGCCGCCCAGCGCGAGGCGATGAAGCCGCTCGCCTTCATGGACGGGGCCTGGCGCGGGCGGGCGGAAACCGACCGCCACCCGGAAGGCTTCACCCATACCGAGCGGGTCGGGACCCTGCTCGACGGGACGATCCGGCTCGTCGAGGGCCGCAGCTACGACGATAAAGGCGGGACCCGGTTCAACGCCTTCGCGGTGATCTCCTACGATCCCGCGCGGCGGACCTAGAGGATGCACTCCCACGCCATGGGCTATGCCGGCGATTTCCCGCTGACCGTCCGGCCGGACGGCTACAGCTGGACCCAGCCGGCGGGACCCGGCGCCTCGATCCATTACGAAGCGACGGTCAGCGGCGACGAATGGCGCGAGGTCGGCGAGCGGGTCGCCAACGGCGGAGCCCCGCAAAAGGTTTTCGAGATGCGCCTGAAGCGGGTCGGCCGCTCGGCCTGGCCGCAGGAAGGCGCGGTCGGGCAGCGCTAGCGCACACTTTCCTCTCCCGCTTTCGCGGGAGAGGGGCTGGTACGCCCCTGGAATTCGGAGGGGGCGATGTGCGGGACCAGCGAGCAGGCGCCGCGCGAATGGAAGAGTCGGAGCCTCAGCGCCGCGGCCCGGCGACGAACTCCTCGCGCGGGGTCAGGTCGGTGGCCATCAGCCGCTCGGCCGGGAGCTTCAGGACCAGCCCGCTATGCTCGAGCCGATGATCGTAGACGGCGCCGAGAAGCCCGGCCATTCGGCCGCCGCTCACCTTGGCGCCGAGGGCATGGAAGCCGATCGCAAGCCCCTCCCCCATGCTCCCGGTCCAGCGGCCGACAAGAACCCGGACCGGGCCCCTGTGGGCGACCGGGCGGCGCGGCAGCACCTGCTCGGCCCATTGCCGGGCCACGCCGGTCTCGCGCGCCTCGGACGGCAAATTGTGGACCTGATAGGCTCTGGGCCGGTCGACGAACCAGCCCATCATCGCCCGGGCGACCGTCGTATTGCCGCCGCCGGGCGTGTCGCGAAGGTCGATGACGATCCTGTCGCCCTTCCCGGCCCTGGCCATCGCCGAGTCGAAGGCGGCGACGGTGGCCGAATCGCCGAGGCTGTTGTTGATCCGCAGGGTGAGGCTGCCGCGGCCCGGTGTGGCGGTCAGCGGCGGCCGCGGTCCGGGCGCAGCCGCATAGAGGTTGGCAAGCGCCAGCTCGCGGGCCGCGGCCTCGCCGGTCCGGAAGCTCAGCGTGCGGGGCCGGTCGCGCCGTCCGGCGGCGAGCACCCGGGCGGCGAAGGACGCCCGCTCCGCGGTCACCGGCAGACCGAGATCGGCCCAGAAGGCTTCGACGGCCCGCGCCGTCGGCACGCCCCCCACGGCCGTGAGGCGGTCGCCGGCCTTGACCCCGGCGCTCGCGGCGGGCGATCCGTCCCGGACGGCCTCGACGACATAGGCGTCGCCCGCCTGGACGATCCACAGGTCGGAATAGCTCGGCACCACCGCCCAGCTGTCGGCGAAGGACGCGCCGGTGATGGCGTGATGATCGGCCAGGGCGAGCAGGGCCCGCTCGGCATAGCGAAGCAGGGCGCGCCGGTCGCCGACCGCCGCGGCTTCGGCCCGGAGCCGAGCGCCGATCGGCGCCGCCTCTCCCTCGAAACGGTCGAGATAGGCGTAATGGCGGTTGATCAGCGGCTCGATGGCGAGCGCGTCGGCGCGATAATCCGCGGCTTCGAGGACCGGTCCGGCAGGCGCCGGCGGCGGCTCGGCCGAAGCCTGGCCCGACAGCAGAAGGAGCGTCAGGAAAAGCTTCGCCAGGCCCTCGCCCGGCCCGCGGCGGGCGGCCGCGATCAGGAGCGCAGCTTGGCCAGCACGCCCTGGAGCTGCATGGCGTTGGACATGTCGCCCTCGACCTTCAGCTTGCCCTGCATGAAGGCCGTCATTCCGTCCAGCTTGCCGTCGCTCATCGCCTGCCAGTCGTCCCAGCTGACCTTGATCGTGGTGTCGGCCTGGCCGTCCTCCTCGGTCACCGCATTGGCGGCGCCGTCGAGCATCACCACGCCCTCCGCGCCGAAATCGAGCTTCACCCTCTTGCCGGGGAGCCAGGCGCTCTTCGAGTTGAGGGCCGCGGCCATTTCGCTCTTGGTCATGATCTTTCCTCCCGGTGAGTCTGAGCTTCCCTACTTTACGTAAACGTCAGGTCAAGAGGGTCGGAGCGATCCCCTCTCCCGCATTCGCGGGAGAGGGGTTTCACCCTCGACGCCTTCGGGGAGCGAGGCTAGGGCGCCTCCATGGACGCCGCGCAAGTCATTCACGAGAAGTTCGTCGCCCGGGTCCGCGACGGCAAGCTGCCGCGGCGGACGAGCGACGTCCGGCCGGGCGACATCGGCCTCTCCCGCGAGGCGATGATCGAGCTCTTCTACAGCCAGGTCGCGAGCCGCCAGATGGACCGGCTCTCGCGCAGGCTGCAGGCGCGCGGCGAGGGCTTCTACACGATCGGAAGCTCGGGCCACGAGAACAATGCCGCGGTCGCCGACGCCCTTCGAATCGACGACATGGCCTTCCTCCACTACCGCTCCAACGCCTTCCAGATCCATCGCTCGAAGAAACTCCCCGGCCAGACACCCCTCTGGGACATGCTCCTGAGCTTCGCCGCTTCGGCGGAGGATCCGATCTCCGGCGGCCGCCACAAGGTGATCGGCTCGAAGCCGCTCTTCATTCCGCCGCAGACCAGCACCATCGCCTCGCATCTGCCCAAGGCGGTCGGGGCCGCCTTCAGCATCGGCATCGCCCGAATGCTCAAGCTTGCGGAGACGGCGCTTGCGCCCGATTCGATCGTTCTGGCGAGCTTCGGCGACGCCTCCGCCAACCATTCGACCGCCCAGGGCGCGTTCAATACCGCCGCCTGGGCCGCCTATCAGGGCACGCCGATGCCGCTCGTCTTCCTGTGCGAGGACAATGGCATCGGCATCTCGACCCGGACTCCGCCGGGCTGGATCGGCGCTTCGTTCCAGGGCCGGCCGGGACTCGACTATATCCATTGCAGCGGCCTCGACATGGCCGATTCCTGGCGCGGCGCCCGCCAGGCGGCGCAGTCCGCGCGCGCCCACCGCCGGCCGGTCTTCCTCCACATGGATTGCGTCCGGCTCTACGGCCATGCCGGCTCGGACGTCCAGGCGACCTATCTCAGCAAGGCCCAGATCGAGCAGGACGAGGAACGCGATCCCCTGCTCTACAGCGCCGCTTTGCTGGTCGAGCAGGAACTGCTCACCGGCCCTCAGATCCTCGACCTCTACAACGAGACCGAGGCGACCCTCGCCCGGATCGCCGAGCAGGCGATCGCCCGCCCCAAGCTGACGGCCAGCAAGGACGTGATGGCGAGCATCGTCCCGCCGAAGCGCCCGCCCGCGCGGGTCAACACGCCCACCCCCGAGCAGCGCGCAACCCTGTTCGCCCGCGACAAGAGCATGATCGACAAGCCGCAGCACATGGCCAGGCTGCTGAGCTGGGCGCTCGCCGACCTGATGCTGGCGCATCCCGAGATCATCGTCGCCGGCGAGGACGTCGGACCCAAAGGCGGGGTCTACAACGTCACCGCCAAGCTCCACGAGCGCTTCGGCTCGTGCCGGGTGATCAACACCTTGCTCGACGAGCAGAGCATCCTCGGCCTCGGCATCGGCGCCGCCCATAACGATCTGCTCGCCATCACCGAGATCCAGTTCCTCGCCTACGTCCACAATGCCGAGGACCAGATTCGCGGCGAGGCGGCGACGTTGAGCTTCTTCTCCAACGGCCAATATGCCAACCCGACGATCATCCGGATCGCCGGCCTGGGTTACCAGAAGGGTTTCGGCGGCCATTTCCACAACGACAACAGCCTCGCCATCTTCCGCGACATCCCGGGCCTGATCCTCGCCTGCCCGAGCAACGGCGCCGACGCGGTCGGGATGCTTCGCGAATGCGTCCGGCTCGCGCTCGAGGAGCAGCGCGTCATCGTCTTCGTCGAGCCGATCGCCCTCTACATGACCCGCGACCTGCACGAGGAAGGCGATGCTCTGTGGACCTCGACCTACGCCGCCCCCGGCGCGGCGAAGCCGATCCGGCTCGGCGAGCTCGGAGTCCATGGCGACGGCGCCGACCTCGCCATCGTCAGCTACGCCAACGGCTATTTCCTGTCCCGCCAGGCCGAAAAGATCCTGCGCGAGCAGCATGAGGTCAAGGCGAGGGTGATCGACCTGCGCTGGCTCGCGCCGCTGAACGAGGAGGGCCTGCTCGAGGCCGTCGCCGGCTGCGAGCGCATCCTGATCGTCGACGAATGCCGAAAGACGGGCTCGCAGAGCGAGGCGCTGATGGCCCTGTTCGCGGAGCGCGCGCCGGGCGTCCCGGCGCGCCGGGTGACCGCCGAGGATTCGTTCATCCCGCTCGGCCGGGCGGCGACCCTGACCCTGCCGAGCCGCGATTCGATCGTCGCCGCGGCGCTGGAGACGGTCCGTGGCTGAGGCGGCGCTAATCGTCTGCCCGGGGCGCGGGACCTACGGCAAGGCCGAGCTCGGCTATCTGAAGCGCTTCCACGCCGGCAAAAGGGATCTGGTCGCAGGCTTCGACCGGCTTCGCTCGGAACGCGGGCAGCCGACGATCTCCGAGCTGGACGGCGCCGAGCGCTTCAGTCCGGCCCTGCACACGCGCGGCGACATCGCCTCGCCGCTCATCTTCGCCGCTTCCTACGCCGATTTCCTCTCGATCGACCGTTCACGCTTCGACGTCGCCGCCGTCATCGGCAATTCGATGGGCTGGTACAGCGCGCTCGCCGTGGCCGGAGCCGTCGGCGCCGAGCAGGGCTTCCGGATCATCGACGCGATGGGCGAGAACAGCCAGGCCGGCGAGGCCGGGGGCCAAATCCTGCTCGCCCTCGTCGACGAGGAATGGCGGGATGTGCCGGGCCTGCGCGCGCAGGTTCTGGCGCTTGCGCAGGCGATCGACGCCCGCGCGGGCTGCCAACTTTACGTGTCGATCGAGCTCGGCGGGATGATCGTCTTCGCCGGCAACGAAGCCGGTCTCGCCGCGCTCCTCGCCGAGGCGCCGCCGACGCCGGCGCGCGAGCCGCTTCGCCTCGTCAACCACGGCCCCTTCCACACGCCGCTCATGGCCGGATCGTCGGAGCGCGCCCTGGCGCAGCTTCCGGCCGCCTGGTTCGGCTCGCCCGGCGTGCCGATGATCGACGGCCGCGGCCATGTCTGGCGGCCCTTCGCCAGCGACCCCGCCGCCCTCCACCATTACACCTTCGCCGGACAGATCCTCGAAACCTACGATTTCACCCGCTCGATCCAGGTGGCGGTCAGGGAGCTTGCGCCCGACCGGATCATCCTGCTCGGCCCCGGCGACACGCTCGGCGGCGCCATCGCCCAGGCCCTGATCGCGATCGGGTGGCGCGGCCTGCGCTCGAAGCGGGATTTCCAGGAGATGCAGGCCGGCGAGCCCTTCCTGATCTCGATGGGACGCGAGGATCAGCGGGCGCTGGCGACCGGCCGACCTTAAAATCGTTCCCCTGAGCTTCGACTGTCATTATCGGCCGCAACCAGTCTCGAAGGCCAAGGATCTCGCGATGCGGACGGAAACCATCGGCAGTGTCGGAGTGGGAAAATCAACGTTGTCGAGCAGCCTTGAGAGTTACTTCCTGCGGCGGTCACCGGAGCCCTTCTGGAGCTTTGCCTATGACGGGATCGAAGACAATCTTCCTTTCCAGTTTTTCAGGGAACGTCCCGGCGATTTCCATCTCGAGAAAAACGCCGTGTTCCTGATAAATCATGCGTCGCTGATCAAATCACGGCAAAGGGATCGCCAGCCTTTGCTTTGCGACTTCGCCTTGGTTGCGGATCTGGCCTATGGGGACCTGGGTGAGGATGCATATGGAGGACCCGGCGGCGCGGTGCTCGCCTCCATTTACGATTGGCTGAGCCACGAGATTGGACCTGCGGACTGCCTGATATGGCTGACCTGCGACCTTGAACGTCAGCTTGAACGGATCCGGATGCGCGCCCGCGACTATGAGACTCAGGGGCTGGCCGAGGATGCAATGCAATTTCCTTATTCGGCGGCTTACGTGACCCGACTCAACGAGCTTCTCGAGCAGCGGGTAGCCCAGCACTCCCGCGCGATCCCCGTGATACGCATCGACACATCGGACAAGGCCACTTCGGAATGGCCGGACGAATGGCTGGAAATGATTGTCGGCTGCATCGATCGCGCGATTTCGGCCGGGCGGTCGATCGACCTGCGCTTCCCGCCCTCCTGACCGTTCGGCGGCGGCCTCAGCGGGTCTCACGCACGCAGCGGAAGCCTACCCCGTCGTCTACGGCCGTTTCCCGGAAATAATATCGGCAGGCGGATCTCAGATTGCGTGGCCGCCGGCTCCATGATCCGCCTCGCATGACCCTCAAACCGTGGTCGGCGCCGTCGAGCCAGGGTCGACCGTCCGTGGAGATGCCGGCATAATTATCGTGCCAGACGTCGAGACAGCGCTCCCACACATTGCCGTGCATGTCCCCAAGGCCCCACGGGTTCGCGGGATAGCGTCCGACTTCGGTGGTTGAACCTACGGCCTCGTCGAAATTGGCGAGGTCGTGGGTAATTTCATGGCCGACCGAAAACGGCGTTCGGGTACCCGCTCGGCAGCAATATTCCCATTCCGCCTCGGAGGGCAGACGGTAGATCAGTCCGGTCTTGATTCCGAGCCACTCGCAATAGGCAAGCGCGTCGCTTTGCGACACGTTGATCACCGGCCGAAACCCGCGCCCCCACCCTCGGTCGTCCGGCTTTCCTCGTCCGGTGTCCGCGCAGAAATGATCGTATTGAGCGAAGGTCACCGGGTATCGTCCGATCAGAAACGGACGCAGCTCGATCCGCTGGAGCGGTCCTTCATTGGCGTTTCTTCCCGGTTCATCATCGGGCGAACCGATCTCGAAGGAACCACCCGCAATCGCCACCATCTCCGGGTACCAGGCTTCGCTGCCGTCGCGCCCCGGCGATGGGACGTTCCCAGGTTTGTCGATGGACCGCGCCGACGTCGCCTTGCTGACAAGTTCCTCCAGCTCGTCTCCGAACTGGTTCAGATACTTGAACGGCAGGAGTATGTTCTCGTGGCCGAATTCGAGGAACTTCCTGGTGCCCAGCTCGGCTACGTTGATCGCCACCCGCGCCGCCTTCCAGGCCGCTTGGGCATAATGCGCAATCGATTTCATCGCCGATCCGAGGTGGCTCAAAATGTTCTTGCGGGGGCTGGGCTCCTGCAGCGCGTGCTGGGTCAGGCTCAGATGCGTGGCCGCATCGCTCGTTAACCGGTTGAGTTTCTCGACCGCGGGCCCATCGACCCCGGACGACGGCGCAGAATCGAAGACTTCCTGAAAACTCTGAAGTTCGTCCAGGAGCTGATCCGCCCGCTCGAGCGCCGTCGTCCGGGCCGTTGCCGACAGCGCCGTCAGTCGCGGTCCGGGCCTATGGCCGGCGGTCAATTCATTTTGCCCCACCGCCCGCCAGCATTCCGCTTGCGCATAGGAGATTGCCGCAATGAGCAAAGAGAGGTGAGAGCCCACGGCACCCGACCTCGACAGCGGCGGAATCGCTTCCGAGTCCATATCATGGTCCTGGTCCTCCATCGCCTCCGGACCAACATATTCGTGCCCGATCTCGACCAGCCTCTCGGCGGCATAGGCGAGCGGCCCCGTCGCACCTTCGACCGTCCCCTTTTGAAGGCCGGCGAGTTTTTCGACCCAAAAGGCAATCTCGACTCTCGGGAAAGCAGGCGGAAGAGCGTTTTCTCTGTCGACGGCCGCCAGAAGAGCGCGAGCGGCGCTGCTCACCCCTTTCAGCTGTGATTGCACACGGTCCGAACCCATCGCGAGCGGCACCCATTCCTGCCTGAAAAGGGGATTTGGTTTATTGTTGTAGCAGCGGCTCGCCAGGTCAATCGCGATACTGTTCGACGAAGCCGATTCAGAGCCCGAAGAAGCCGCTTCCCTTGAGGTTGCGGGCGAGCCGGGCCTGGCGGGGCAGGTCGCCGACCAGCGTCGCATGGCAATAATCGCCGACCATCTCCGCCTGCGCCTCCAGCCGGGCGCCGGCGAACGGGGTCGACCCTTCCTCATAGCGGTACATCGCGCGCACGTTGAACCGGCAGGCGGCGAGGTCGCGGGCGTAACGGGCGAGAAAGCGGGAAACTCCGAGCGCCGCATATTGCCAGACGTGGGTCATCTCATGGTGCAGGAGCGACCGGGCGGCGACCCCCGCCTCCGAGAAATCGTCGCTATAATGGGTCCGGAAATAGATGATCCGGCGCAGGGTGATCGCGGTGTTGCCGTTGCGGAAGGCGGCGATCGCCGCCGGATTGCCGCCATGGCCGCGGCTCAGCCTGACCTGGCCGTAGGCGATGCGCTCGCCGAAGGCCGGCCTCAGCAGGTCGATTTCCGCCGGCCGGAGCGGCCTTATGTCTCGCGCCATCGCTATTGCCCCCCGTGACCGCCGTCACGCCTGCGGCGGAAGCGAGGCCGCTACCGTCCCGGTCGAGCCGCCGATTCGGCGTCCGTCAGGGAGGATATCATGGCGAAAGGAAAGGCGAAGCCGAATTTCGAGAACCGGATCCTCAACATCGTGCCTTCACGCAACACGCATGAGGACTGGCATTTCGATAATGCCCTCCAGGCCGAAGCCATCGCCGCCCCGCCGGCGGCGCTGCCCGCCAGCGTCGACCTGCGCGCGGCCTGGTGGAAAATCGGCGACCAGGAAACCACCGGCTCCTGCGTCGGCTGGGCGTCGACCGACGGGCTCGCGCGCTACCATTTTCGCAAGGCCAGCCGCCTCGGCCCGGATGAACGTCTGTCGCCCCGCTTCACCTGGATGGCCTCGAAGGAAACCGACCAGTTCACCACCCGCCCGGAAACGATGATCGAGGGGGCCGGTACGAGCCTCAAGGCGGCCGTCGACATCCTTCGCAAATATGGCGCGGTTCCCGAGGATCTGCTTCCCTTCCATATCGACACCAAGCTCTTTTCCGGGGACGAGAACGTCTTTTACGCGACGGCGGCGACCCGCAAGATCGCCAGCTATTTCAACCTCCAGAAGAAACTGCCCGACTGGCGCAAGTGGCTCGCCACGCGCGGGCCGTTGCTCGTCGCGCTCACCGTCGACCGGACCTGGGACCAGGCTTCGTCGACCGGCGGCAAGCTCGACGCGTTCCAGCCGAACACGACTCGGGGCGGCCACGCCGTCGCCATCGTCGGCTACCGCGCCGACGGCCGCTTCATCGTCCGCAACAGCTGGGGCACGGCCTGGGGCGACAAGGGCTTCGGCTATGCGAGCGAAGCCTATATCAACGCCGCCTTCTGGAACGAGAGCTACGGCATCACCTTGTGAAGCCGGGGACGGCACCTTCGGCCGGCGCCGGGAGTTTATCGGTCATGCGCAGCCTGAACCTTGCCGACGACGGGACGGCCGTCGAGATCGACGTCGGCGAAACCCTCTCGGTTCGCCTTCCCGAAAACGCGAGCAGCGGGCACCGCTGGGCGCCGGACGAAATCGACCCGAAGATCCTCAAGCTGCTCGCGGATGAGCCGGGCTATGCGGGCGGCGCCGGAATCGGCGCGGCCGGCGAGGTGACCTTCGAGGCCCGCGCCGTCGCTCCGGGCGCCGGCGAACTCGCTTTCAAGAAATGGCGGGAATGGGAAGGCACGCCCTCGATCGTCGAGCGCTTCCGCCTGAGGGTCACGGTCCGGGCGCCGGACTGAGAGGCTCTAGGCTGAATCGACATTCAGAGGCCCGCGCATCACCTCTCCCGCTTTTCGCGGGTGGGAGGTGAGGGTCTTGCCGAGTCTGCGGGACAGACCCTCACCTCCCAAGCTAAGTTTGGGCCCCTCCTCTCCCGTAAGAACGGGAGAGGGGCTTGAGCGGCTTCACGCACAGCTGAATGTCGATACGTCCTAGCCCGCTTCGAGCGCGAGCAGGGCGAAGGTCGCAAGCCAATGCTCTCCCATATAGTCGCCCGCGACATGGGGCAGGCTGGCGTCGAGATGGTCCTCCGCCGTCCGCCGCGCCAGCGCTGCGAGCCCGGGCTCGAGCGCTCCGGCGAGGCTTCGCCAGCACCAGGCCCGGCTCAAATTGACTCCGTCGAGATGCGCGATCTTGCCGTCGGAGCGGTCGGAGACGGTGGCCGGGGTGAACAGGCTAAGCGGCTCGCCGGCGGCGAGATCGGGCAGGAAGTGGTCGAACCAGGCGCGGAACGAGTCGTCGGACCGGGTCCGGCGCATGCACAGCGCCTCGGTCAAAGCGGAGGAGAGGAACTCGTCGCCGCCCGGCTCCCAGGCCTGGCAGCCGCGATCCGGGCCGTACCAGCGCTCCGCCCGCTCGCGGATGAGTCCGGCAAGCGCAGCGTCGTTCGTCTCGGCCCAGTCGAGGGCGAGGATCATGGCGAAGGCGGAGTTGAAATGGGTGCCGACCCTTATCGGGTAGGTGAGCTTGGGGAGATAGGCGCGGAAACGCCCGGCGAAGGCCAGAGCGAGCGGTTCGAGATCGGCCGCCCAGGGGCGGTCGGGATGGCGCCGGGCCTCGGCGTGGAGCGCAAGCAGCCAGGCCCAGCCATAGGGCCGTTCGAATCCCCCCGAATAGGCCCGGTCGAGATAGGCGAGCTCGCCCGCCACCTTCGGCGGCGCGAGCATCTCGTCGGCCAGGGCCTCGACCTCACGAGCCGCCGGCAGATCGGGGAAGAGGCGGCGGAGCCGGAGCATCAGCCACCAGCCATGGACGCAGCTGTGCCAGTCGAAGCTTCCGAAGAAGATCGGGTGGAGCTCGCGCGGGGACAACAGATCTTCCGGGCCCTCCAGCACCTGATCGAGCTTGTGCGGATATTCGCGGGCGACGTGGCCGAGCGCGATGCCGATGAAGCGGGCGGCGGTTTCCGGAGTGAGGACGTGCTTGGCGCTCCTTCGACACCCCTCCCTGGAAGGGAGGGGCTAGGGGTGGGTCCGCCGAAGGCGGCCGAAACTCGAAAGCTGCAATAGCCTCGCTGCGCTCGTCTACCCACCCCCGGCCCCTCCCTTCCAGGGAGGGGAGCTAGAAAGCGAACAACCAGATGAAGAGGATGTTGATCGCGAGCAAAGGCAGCGCCGTTCCGACCTGGACCTTCACCACCGCGTTGCGATCCTTGAGCTCGAGCAGGGCCGCCGGCACGAGATTGAAATTGGCCGCCATCGGCGTCATCAGGGTTCCGCAGAAGCCGGCGAGCATGCCGATCGCCCCGATCACCGCCGGATCGCCGCCATAGGCCTGGATGAGCAAAGGCACCCCGATCGCCGCGGCCATCACCGGGAAGGCGGCGAAGGCATTGCCCATGATCATCGTGAAGACCGCCATGCCGAGCGCGAAGACGACGATGGTGAGGAAGATGCTGCCTTCGGGGATCACCGTCCGGGTGATCTCGCCGATCACGGTCCCGACCCCCGCCGCGGCGAACAGCACGCCGAGCGCGGCCAGCATCTGCGGCAGCGGCGCCGCCCAGCCGATCGCGTCGATCAGCCGCCGCCCCTCCTGGAGCGGCGCCAGGGCCGGCGGCCTGAGCCAGGCGAAGATCGCCGCCAAAGCGGTGAGGACTCCGAGGCCGAGCAGGGCGTAGGTCTCGCGCTTCGCCTCGAACAGGCCGGACTCCTTGAGCGGCGTGTAGGTGTAGAGGAGGGTTCCGGCGAAGGCGATCGCCGGGATGATCAGGGCCGGAAGGAAGAGGCGGTTGCCGTAGCGGGCGGAAAAGGCTTCCCGCTGCGCGTCGGAGCTGGTCGGCGGGTTCGAGCGCCCGATCAGCCCGAGGCTGGCGAGCGCGGCGAGGCCGAGCACGAGCAGGCCGTTGCCGAAATCCCCGATTCGGTCGCCGGCGAGCAGGCTCGTCGCCATCAGCCCCCAGAAAGCGGCGTTGCCGAGGCGCTTCGGGTTGGAGCGGTCGAGGGCGCTGAGCAGCGCGAAGGCCGCGAACATCGCGCCGGCGAGGGCGTAGAGATATTGGAGGGTGATCACAGCTTATCCTCCCCATCGCCAGATGGGGAGGGGGACCGCCCGAAGGGGGGTGGAGGGGTAGAAGGCGAGGCCTCGTCATCTACCCCTCCACCATGCTGCGCATGGTCCCCCTCCCCCCGGCTTCGCCGCTGGGAGGATAAGCTGCGATCCAGCAGCAAAAGCCGGCCGCCGTGCACCAGAAACGCCGCGATCGCCGTCGGGATCGCCCACAGTCCGAGCTGAAGCGGCGCCAGCACGATCCCGTAGGTGGCCAGCGTCTGCTGGATGAGGACGATCGAGGCGATGGCGAAGAAGATGTCCTCGCCGAAGAACAATCCGACATTATCGGTCGCGGCCGAATAGGCCTTCACCTTCTGCGAGGTCGCCTCGTCGAGCGCGCCATGCTGCTTCTCGGCCGCGGCGAGCGCCATCGGCGCGAGCAGCGGGCGGACCGTCTGCGGGTGGCCGGCGGTCGAGTGGAGGCCGATCGCCGAGATGATCTGGCGATAGAGCAGATAGAGGATCAGGAGCCGTCCGGTCGTCGCGCTCCTGAAGCCGCGGATGACCGCCGCCGCGCGCTGCTGCAGGCCGTAGCGCTCGAGCAAGCCGATCACCGGCAGGACGATCCAGACCAAAGCGATGATGCGATTGTCGTTGAACGCCTTGCCGAAGGTGGCGACGACCTCGGCCAGGTCCATGCCGGCGATGAGCCCGGTCGCGATGGCGGCGGCGGTGACGACCAGCATCGGATTGAGCCGGAGCGCGAAGCCGGCGACGACGATCAGGATGCCGAGGAGGACCCAGTAATTGGTCACCAAATTCCTCCCCTGCATTCGCAGGGGAGGGGGACCAGGCGAAGCCTGGTGGAGGGGCCTTCCGACACAGGAGAACCCCTCCACCGCGCTTCGCGCGGTCCCCCTCCCCGAGAACTCTCGGGGAGGATTTTCTTACTCCGCACTTCCATATCCCCCTCCCCCCGGAGTCTCGATCACGAACATGTCGCCCTCGCGCATCTCCGCCGAGGCGGTGGCGCTCAGCGTCTCGACGGTGCCGTCGGCCCTTATCACCTGGTTCACCCCCGGCTTCGCGTCGCCGCCGCCCTCGATCCCCCTCGGCGCGACCTCGCGGCGGTTGGAGAGGATGTTGGCGCGCATGCGCTCGCGGAAGCGGATGTGACGCTCCACCCCGTCGCCGCCGCGCTGCCGCCCGTTCCCGCCGCTCCCCCGGCGGATGGCGAAGCGCTCGACCAGCACCGGGTAGCGTGTCTCCAGGACTTCGGGGTCGGTCAGCCGGCTGTTGGTCATATGGGTCTGGACCGCGCTCGCTCCGTCGAAATCGGGCCCGGCGCCGGCGCCGCCCGCGATCGTCTCATAATATTGATGGCGGTCGTTGCCGAAGGTGAAATTGTTCATCGTTCCCTGGCTCGGGGCGAGCGCCCGGCAGGCGGCGAACAGAGCGTCGGTGATCACCTGGCTGGTCTCGACATTGCCGGCGACGACCGCGGCTGGATAGCGCGGATTGAGCATCGAGCCTTCGGGGACGATGAGCGTGATCGGCCTCAGGCAGCCGTCGTTCATCGGGATCGCATCGTCGACCAAGGTGCGGAAGACGTAGAGCGTCGCCGCCCGGCAGATCGAATAAGGCGCGTTGAAATTGTTCGGCTGCTGCGCGCTGGTGCCGGTGAAGTCGACCGTCGCTGAGCGGCCGGCGGAATCGACCCGGACGCTGACGCGGACCTGCGCTTCATTGTCCATCGCATAGCTGAAGTCGCCGTCGCGCAAGGAGCCGATCAGCCGCCGCACCGCTTCCTCGGCATTGGCCTGGACGTGCGCCATATAGGCGTCGACCACGTCGCGCCCATATTCGCCCGCCACCCGCCGCATCTCCGCCGCGCCCCGCGCGCAGGCGGCGACCTGGGCCTTCAGGTCGGAGAGGTTGCGGTCGGGCCGGCGCGCCGGCCAGGGGCCGGAGGCGAGCAGGGCGCGCATCTCCGCCTCGAGGAACCGCCCCTCGTCGACGAGCAGCGCATTGTCGATCAGCACCCCTTCCTCGCCGATCAGATGGCTGTCGGGCGGCATCGAGCCCGGAGCGATTCCGCCGATGTCGGCATGGTGGCCGCGCGCGGCGACGAACCAGGCCGGCGCCGAATCGCCCTCGCCGGCGAAGACCGGCATGATCACGGTGATGTCGGGCAGATGGGTGCCGCCGCGGTAGGGGGCGTTGAGGACATAGACGTCGCCCGGCCTTAGGCCGCGCCCGTCCCGCTTGTCCCCGCGCGCCTCGATGATCGTGCGGATCGAATCGCCCATCGAGCCGAGGTGGACCGGGATGTGCGGCGCGTTGGCGATGAGGGCGCCGGTGCGGTCGAACAGGGCGCAGGAGAAATCGAGCCGCTCCTTGATGTTGACCGAGCTCGCCGTGTTCTGGAGCGCCACCCCCATCTCCTCGGCGACCGCCATGAAGAGGTTGTTGAAGACTTCGAGCATGACCGGATCGGCGTCGGTGCCGATGGCGTGGGCGCTTTCGCGGGGGGTGGAGCGGGTGAGGATGAGGTTGCCGAACGGGTCGACCTCGGCCTGCCAGCCGGGCTCGACCACGGTGGTGGCGGAGGGGTCGATGATCAGGGCCGGGCCGGCGACGACGGCGCCGGGGGAGAGCTGGGCGCGGTCGAACAGGGGAAATTCCTCCCCCGGATTTCCGGGGGAGGGGGACCGCGCGCAGCGCGGTGGAGGGGTTCTTTCGGAGACTGGAAGAGCCCCTCCACCAGGCTTCGCCTGGTCCCCCTCCCCTGCAAATGCAGGGGAGGAATTTTGTCCCACCGCCTCGACGATGGCCGTCTCCACCACCACCGCCGTCTCCGGCGATACGAACCCGAAGCGCACCCGATGCGCATCCTCGAACGCCGCCCGCATCGCCTCGAACTCTCCCGCCTCGACCTCCAGGCTGGAATCGCTCCCCTCATATCTCAGCGCCGCCCGCCGCCTCAGCTCGACAGCCTCCACCCCCTGCCCCTTCAGCGCCGCCTCCGCCTCCCCGGCAAGCTCGGCCAGCACGTCCTCCAGCGCCTCGCTCCCGACGCTGCGCTGTCTCAGCTCGACCATATCGGCCAGCCCCATCCCGTAGGCCGAAAGCACCCCCGCCAACGGGTGGATCATCACCCGCTCCATGCCGAGCGCGTCGGCGACGAGGCAGGCGTGCTGGCCGCCGGCGCCGCCGAAGCAGGCCAGGGTGTAGCGGGTGACGTCGTGGCCGCGGGCGATCGAGATCCGCTTGATCGCGCTCGCCATATTGTCGACGGCGATCCGGACGAAGCCGGCGGCCGCCTCGCGCGCCGCCATTCCCGCCTCGGCCCCGATCGCCTCGCACAGCGCGAGCGAGGCCGCGGCGTCGATCGGCTCGTCGCCGTCCGGCCCGAACACCCGCGGGAAATGCTCCGGCCTGATCTTGCCGAGGACGACGTTGCAGTCGGTGATGGTGAGCGGCCCGCCGCGCCGGTAGCAGGCCGGGCCGGGCACCGCCCCCGCGCTGTCCGGACCGACCCGGAAGCGCGCCCCGTCATAATGGCAGACCGAGCCGCCGCCCGCCGCGACGGTATGGATCTCGAGCATCGGCGCGCGCACCCGGACTCCGGCCACGACGGTTTCGTTGGTCCTTTCGTAAGCGCCGGCATGGTGGGACACGTCGGTCGAGGTGCCGCCCATGTCGAAGCCGATGATCCGCGAAAAGCCCGCTTCCTGCGCCGTCTTCGCCATGCCGACGATCCCGCCCGCGGGGCCGGAGAGGATCGCATCCTTCCCCCGGAAACGCCCGGCGTCGGTAAGCCCGCCGTTGGACTGCATGAAGAAGAGCCGACCCGCCCCCGACAGCCCCGCCACCACCTTGTCCACGTAGCGCCTGAGCACCGGCGACAGATAGGCATCCACCACCGCCGTATCGCCGCGACCGATCAGCTTGATCAGCGGCGAGACTTCGTGGCTCACCGATACTTGCGCAAATGCCATCTCGCGCGCCAGCGCGGCGACCTGTTGCTCGTGCGCGGGATAGCGGTAGGCATGCATGAACACGATCGCGACGCCATCGGTGCCGCCGCGCCTGAGCGCCTCAAGTTCTTTACGCACGGTCGCGAGGTCGGGCGATTGCTCCACCGTGCCGTCGGCGCGCACCCGCTCGGCGACTTCGACCACGCGCTCGTAGAGAATGTCTGGCTTTATGATATGGCGCGCAAAAATCTTTGGCCGCGCCTGATAGCCGATACGGAGCGCATCGCGGAAGCCGGCGGTAGTGACCAGCGCCGTGCGCGCGCCCTTGCGTTCCAGCAGTGCGTTGGTCGCGATGGTGGTGCCCATTTTGACGGCACCAATGCGCGCCTGCGGGATCGGCTCGCCGGGCGCAAGCCCCATCAGGTTGCGGATGCCCTGCACCGCGGCGTCGCGATAGGCCTCGGGATTTTCGGACAGGAGTTTGTGTGCCGCCAGCGTCCCGTCCGGCCGGCGGGCAATAACGTCGGTGAAAGTGCCGCCACGGTCGACCCAGAAGTCCCAAAGTTCTTTGCCTTGCATGTTATGCGCTTCAGCCGT
>JBEVDE010000276.1:0-3343 GCA_040514175.1 Allosphingosinicella sp.
TCGCCGCCGCGCACGGCCTCGCCATCGGCTGGGGCGTGCCTTTGGCCGGCTATTCGTCGATGGCCGCGGTCGCGGCGGCGGCGGCTCGGACGGGCGGCGAGATCGCGGTTGCGCTCGACGGCGGACCCGGGCCGCTTTTCGTCCAGACTTTTGGCGAGGAAGTGATGCGGCCGCTCGACACGCTCCGCTCCCTGCCGCCCGCGGAGGCGGCGGCGGCGATCCGCGCCCATCGCGTCGCGGGCTCCGGCGCCGCCGCCCTGATCGCGGCGCGCGGCTCGGGCGAGGCGATCGAGGCGCTGCCGCGGGCGGCGGACGCCCGGCGGCTGCCCGCGGCGCTGCGTTCGCTTCCGCCTCGCCCGATCTACGGCCGGGCGCCCGACGCGAAGCCGATGCCGTGACCGCCGGAATCGCCATTACGGACGGCGGGGCGGCCGATCTGCCGGCGGTGATGCGGGTGATGGAAGACAGTTTCGATCCCGCTTTCGGCGAGGCCTGGACCGCCCCGCAATGCGCCGGGCTGCTGCCGATGGCGGGCGTCTGGCTGTCGCTGGCGAGCGAGGCCGAGGCGGTGATCGGATTCGCGCTCGGGCGGATCGTCCGCGACGAAGCCGAATTGCTGTTGCTTGCCGTTCACCGGTCTTCGCAAGGCAAAGGCGTCGGGCAGATGCTGCTGGACCGCTTTGCCGCTCTCGCCGCCAGTAAAGGGGCCGAACAACTCCACCTCGAAGTGCGCGAGGGAAATCATGCGGTTAGCCTCTAAAGCCGAAACGGCTACCGGGAGGTCGGTCGCCGCAGGAATTATTACAACGGGCGGGACGGCCAGCTTTTCGACGCCCTTACCCTCGCCAAAAACTCGAGGGCATAAACTGAATTTGTATTCGGTTTAATTTTCTCTTGTAAAAACCACCAAAACGGATCATTCGCAACGACAGGGGCCAAGTCGCAACCATCCGTGGAAGAAAGTTTTGTAGGCGAAGCATGGCTGAAAACAACGAACTCACCGAGACCCTAATCACCCTGACTGCGGACATCGTGTCCGCGCACGTCAGCAACAACAGCGTGGCGGTCAACGATCTGCCGCAGCTGATCGCCAACGTGCACAATGCGCTCAATGGCTTGGGCGCCAAGCCCGAAGAGGCTCCGGTTCGGCCTGAGCCGGCGGTTTCGGTGCGCTCGTCGATCAAGCCCGACTACATCGTCTGCCTCGAGGACGGTAAGAAGCTGAAGATGCTCAAGCGGCATCTGATGACCCATTACCAGATGACCCCCGACGAATATCGTCAGAAGTGGGGCCTCAACGGCGACTATCCGATGGTTGCGCCCAATTACGCCGAGCAGCGCCGGACCCTGGCCAAGAAGATCGGCCTCGGCACCAAGCGCCGCCGGACCGGCAAGGCCGCCAAATAAGTCGAAAGGACGCCGGGGCTTCAGGCCCCGGCGGCCTTTACCGCCACGCCGAATAGGCTAAAGCGGATAGCGCATGACCCGCAGGATCGACATCGAAGCGCTGTGCGCGGAGAAGGGGCTGCGCATCACCGAGCAGCGGCGGATCATCGCCCGCGTCCTCTCCGAAGCCGAAGACCATCCCGACGTCGAGGCGCTTCACGCCCGGGCCTCCGCGATCGATTCGGGAATCTCCATCGCCACCGTCTACCGGACGGTCCGACTGTTCGAGGAAGCGGGAATCCTCGAGCGCCACGATTTCGGCGACGGCCGGGCCCGCTATGAGGCCGCCGACGCCACCCACCACGATCATCTGATCGACGTCGAGACCGGCAACGTCATCGAATTCGTCGACGAGGAGCTCGAGGCGCTGCAGCGTCGGATCGCGGAGAAACTGGGCTTCCGCCTCGTCGACCACCGAATGGAGCTTTACGGGGTGGCGCTCGGGCGCAAGGAATAGCCCGGGCCTCCCAGCCTAGGCGCAGACGTCGATGCCGGCAGGCCGATTTTCGGACAGCAATGCGACGGGCATATCTGTCGCGCGACTTTCGACTGCAATTGTGCGCGTCATGGCGCGATAGAACCTACCACCGGCACCGATGGTCGGCGAGATTGCCGCCGGGCGCAGGTGTTCGACGGCCGGATCATATTGCCCGGTCGACTTGCTTGGCCCGACCCTGCGCCGCGGGAGAGGTCCGCCATCCGAGCCGAAACATCCATTTCGGATCTACTTCGCGCTCCGCTGGAAAGGCGCCTGCTGCACCGCAGCAGGTGACAGGCACCTGTTGCGGTGCAGCAGGGGGCCGAGACCGCCACGGGCGGCGGGACGACGGTTGCCGCGCGCCCGATACTGGCCGGCATTGGGTGGATTTTCCGCCGGCCGGGAATGAGGATCTGTTGGCGCGAGTTCGGGCTTGCTCTAGACCGGCCCTCCCGATGGTCCGCCTGAGCTTCCGAATCCTGCTGATGGTCGCAGCGCTGCTGGTCTGCCTGCCGTTCCATTATCTGTGGAGGCTGCTCGGTCGCCGCTCGCCCTGGCCGCAGCGCTTCCTGGGCTGGGTGGCGCGCGCGGCCGGGATGCGGGTGCGGGTGGTCGGCGCGCCGCTGACCCGCGACGTGCTGTTCCTGGCCAATCATCTGAGCTGGCTTGACATCCTCGTCCTCGCCGGAGCGAACGGGACGGCGTTCGTCGCCAAAGCGGAGGTCGCCGCCACGCCGCTGGTCGGCTGGCTGGCCGGGCTCAACAACACGGTCTTCGTGGCGCGGGCGGAACGCAGCGGCGTGCGCGGCCAGGCCGACGCGCTGCGCGGCGCGCTCGCCAGCGGCCAGCCGGTCGCGCTCTTCCCGGAGGGGACGACCGACGGCGGGCCCGATATCCTGCCCTTTAGGGCCAGCCTGCTCGCCGCCTTGTTCCCGCCCTTGCCGGGGGTGAAGGTGCAGCCGGTGGCGCTCGATTACGGGAAAGCGGCGCACGCGCTGGCCTGGGTCGGCGACGAAACCGGCCTCGCCAACGTCAGGAAGGTGCTGTCCCGGCCCGGGACCGTCCCGGTGACCCTTCACTTCCTCGCGCCGGTCGATCCCGAGGCCGGCGACCGCAAGGCGCTGGCCCGGGCGGCCCGCGCGGAGATTGTCGAGGCCCTCAGCCCTTCCGGCGGCCCGGCGGATCGCCTATAGCGCCCGCGCGATGACCAGACCCGCCCCGAAAAGCTTCCAAATCAAGTCCTACGGCTGCCAGATGAACGTCTATGACGGCGAGCGCATGGCCGGGCTGCTCGAAGGCGACGGCATGGTCGCGGCCGGCTCGTCGCTCGAGGCTGACCTCGTCGTCCTCAACACCTGCCACATTCGCGAGAAGGCGGCGGAGAAAGTCTATTCCGAGATCGGCCGGCTCAAGCGCGAG
>JBEVDE010000402.1:0-5330 GCA_040514175.1 Allosphingosinicella sp.
CGCTTTGGACCCGGCCTTATGCCGGCGCCCTCGCCGGAGCCTTCCTGGTCGCCGTGATCGGCCTGCCCTTCGTCTGGACCGCGTTCGACGATTATGCCGGCAAGGTCGGCGAGCCGGGCCGGCCCCCGGTCGCGGCGAGCGGCAAGACCGGGAGAGCTCCGGTGCGAACCGATCCGGCGCCGGCCGTCAAATCGCCGCCCGTCGCCGCCGACCTGGTCGAGAGCCCCGTTCCCGACAAGCCCCCGCAGGCTCTGGCGAGGCCGGCGGTTCCGGCGGCGCGGGCTCCGGCGGCGCGGCCCGAGGCGCCGGCCGCGGAAGCCGAAGCGGAGGAGAGAAGCGAGATCACGGTCACCGGAGCGCGAATCCGGCGTCCCAATCTGGAATCGGCGATGCCGGTCACGTCGGTCGGCGGGGAGGAGTTTTTCCAGACCCGCGACCGCCAGGCCGCGCGGGCGGCCCGGCCCGGCGACTGGAACGCCTGCACGATCGAGGATCCGGGCCAGAGCCTGGAGCGCTGCCGGGGCTCGCTGAAGACGGCGACTCGCGGCGCCGGCGGGAAGGGCTCGGCGCCGCTCGCCGACGGGCTGGCGAAGGCCTGGACGGGCGATCTCGACGGGGCGATGACGGCATTCGACCGGGCGATCGAGCTTTCGCCGCGATCCTCCTCCGCCTGGCTCAACCGCGGCCTCGCCTGGCGCCGCCGCGGCGATCTCGAGCGGGCGCTCGCCGATCTCGACCGGGCGGTGCAATACGCCCCGAACGACGCGCGCGTTTATTATCATCGCGGCCTCGTCCTTCGCCAGCGCGGCGACCTGCGCCGGGCCCGCGCCGACGAGGCGCGCGCGGTCGAGCTCGATCCGCGCTATGCGCCGCTGGTGAGGAGTCGATAAAGGCGTGACCAAGCCAAGGCCCTTTTACCGAAGCCTCTATTTCCAGGTGCTCGTCGCGATCGCGCTCGGAGTGCTCGTCGGCCGGCTCTACCCCGAATTCGGGGAGTCGCTGAAGCCGCTCGGCGACGCCTTCATCAGGCTCGTCAAGATGATCATCACCCCGGTCATCTTCCTCACCGTCACCACCGGCATCGCGGGCATGTCGGACCTGAAGGCGTTCGGCCGGGTGGGCGCCAAGGCGATGGCCTATTTCCTGACCTTCTCGACGCTCGCTCTGGCGGTCGGCCTGATCGTCGCCAATATCGTCAGGCCGGGCGCCGGGCTCAACGTCGATCCCGCCGCGCTCGACCAGGGCGCGGTCTCCACCTATGTCGACAAGGCGCATGCGCAGTCGATCACCGGCTTCCTGCTCGACATCATCCCCGACACCTTCTTCAGCGCCTTCACCTCGGGACAGATATTGCAGGTGCTGTTCGTGTCGATCCTGTTCGGGATCGCACTGGCCCTGCTCGGGACGCGCGGGGAGCGGGTGCTCGGCGCGATGCGGGTGCTGACCGCGATCATGTTCCGGATCGTCCATATCCTCATGTACGCGGCGCCGGTCGGGGCGTTCGGGGCGATGGCCTATACGATCGGCGCGCACGGCATCGGCACGCTCGTCAATCTCGCGGCCCTGATCGCGACCTTCTACGCGACCTCGCTCATCTTCGTCCTGGTCGTGCTCGGGCTGGTGGCGCGGGCGGCGGGCTTCTCGATCCTCGCCCTCATCCGCTATCTCAAGGACGAGCTGCTGCTCGTGCTCGGGACGTCGAGCTCGGAGAGCGCGATGCCGCTCTTGATGGAGAAACTGGAGCGCGCCGGCTGCCCCAAGCCGGTCGTCGGCCTGGTCGTCCCGACCGGCTACAGCTTCAACCTCGACGGCACCAACATCTACATGTCGCTCGCCGCTCTGTTCATCGCCCAGGCGACCAACACGCCGCTCAGCTTCGGCGACCAGCTGCTTTTGATGGCGGTGGCGATATTGAGCTCGAAAGGCGCGGCGGGGGTGACCGGCTCGGGCTTCATCGTCCTCGCCGCGACGCTCTCCGTGCTTCCGACCGTGCCGGTGGCGGGCATGGCGCTGATCCTCGGGGTCGACCGGTTCATGAGCGAATGCCGCTCGCTGACCAACTTCATCGGCAATGCGGTGGCCACCATCGTCGTCGCCCGCTGGGAGAAGGCCGTCGATCCCGTGCAGCTCAGGGCCGCGCTGGCCGGCCGCGGCGGCGAGCTCGACGAAGCGGAAAGCGACGCGCTCCAGATCGAGGGACGAAGCGACGTCGCCTCCCCCTCCCTGGAAGGGAGGGGCTAGGGGTGGGTCCGGCCGAAGGCCGGCCGAAACTCCGACGCCGTGAAAGTCTCGCTGCGCTCGCCTACCCACCCCCGGCCCCTCCCTTGCAGGGACGGGAGGATCAGCGCCTCGTCCGTTCGACCGGGAATTTGATCGTGCCTGCGGCCGGCTCGGCCAGAAGCTGGGCGACGCTTCGCGCCAGATCGGCCTGGCGGAAGGGCTTGGCGAGGCGGGGGAGCTCGGAGCCCGAGCCTTCGGCGATGGTCGAATAGCCGCTGATCAGCATCGCGGGCAGCTCCGGGACGAGCTCGCGCAGGTGGCGGATCAGGTCGACCCCGTTCATTCCAGGCATCAGATAGTCGCTGACCACGCCATCGCAGGCGGCCCCGTCGCGGAGCAGCCGGAGCGCCTCCGCGCCGGAGGCGGCCTCGACGACCGTATAGCCGATGTCGGCGAGCATGTCGGCGGTGGCGCGGCGGACGATGTCCTCGTCGTCGACGAGAAGGATCGTCGCCGCCCGCCGCGCGGTGACCAGGGGCGCCTGCTCAATTTCCTCGCGGCCGGCCGGCTCGGCGGCGGCCGGAAGCCACATCTCCGCCGTCGTCCCCTCCCCCGGCTTGCTCCTGAGGTAGAGCGTTCCGCCGAGCTGGGCGCACAGGCCGTGGACCATCGACAGGCCGAGTCCGGTGCCGCGGCCGACGCCCTTGGTCGAGAAGAAAGGCTCGACCGCATGGCCGAGGGTGACGGAATCCATGCCGACCCCGGTGTCGCTGATCGCGACGCGCAGATATTCGCCGGGCGCGAGCAGAGCGCCGGTCCCGACCTGCTCGGCGCGGGCGGAGATGCTGAGCCGGCCGCCGCCGGCCATGGCGTCGCGGGCGTTGAGGGCGAGGTTGAGGATCGCGAGCTCGAGCTGATTGGGGTCGATCCGCGCCGGCGGAAGCTCGGCCGGGCAGTCGATCGAAACCTCGACCATGGGGCCGACCGATTTGTGGATCAGGTCCTGCATGTCGCGAAGCAAGGCGACGATGTCGACCGAGCGCGGCTGGAGATCCTGGCGGCGGGCGAAAGCGAGCAGCCGCTGGACGAGGGTCGCCGCCCGGCTCGCCGCCTGGAGCGCCATGTCGATATGGCGGTGCGACTTGTCGGCGGGCGCGGTCCGGCGGCGAAGCAGGTCGAGGCTGCCGATGATCGGGGTGAGCAGATTGTTGAAATCATGGGCGACGCCGCCGGTGAGCTGGCCCAGAGTCTCGAGCTTCTGCGCCTCATGGAGCTGGGCGAGCGCGGCTTCGTGCTCGCGGGTGCGCTCGTCGACCCGGGCCTCGAGGGTCTCGTTGGCCAAAGTGAGGGCGCGCTGGCTCGAGGCGAGCGATTCGAGCCGGGCGCGCGCCTCAGATTGGCGGCGGCGGCCGCGAAGCGCCGAGCGCGCGACGCTGACGAGGGTGGTGGGATGGAAGGGGCGCTCGAGGAAGGTGACGTTGCCGAGCACCTCGAGAAAGCGCTCGGCGGCCGGGTTGCGCTCGAGCCCGCCGCCGCGTCCGGTGAGGAGAACGAAGGGAAGGTCCGACCATTCGGGCTGGGCGTCGATCCAGCTTCGAACCGCGCGCAGGTCAGAGCGCATCAAAGCTTCCTCGGTGACGAGGACGAAGCCGGCGCCGAGATTGAGCTCGGCGACCAGCGAGGCGAGATCGGCGCAGACGGTGGCGAAGATGCCGGCCTCGCCGAGCATGCCGCGCGCCACCGCGGAATCGCGGCCGATCGGGGCGAGGATCAAGGCCCGCTCGGAGAGTTCGTCCCTCAAACGCTGTCGCCGAGGGCGGGGAGCCGGTCGCCGATCAGCTCGGGGACTCCGCGAAGCACGCCCTGGAAATTGTTCAACGGGGCGCCGAGCGTGATCCCTTCGCCGCCGATCCGATATTCGCGGATCGTATCCTCATGGGCGCTGGTCCTTTTCTTGATCACCGAAATGGCCCGGCGCACCCGGCCGGCCGCTTCGAAATAGCGCAGCAGGATGACGGTGTCGGCGAGATAGGTGACGTCCACCGGCGACTTCATGTCGCCGACCAGGCCGTGCTGGGCGACGGTAAGGAAGGTGCTCGTCCCCTGGCGGTTCAGGAATTGCAGAAGCTCGTGCATGTGGAGGATGAGCGCCTGCTCCTGCGGCATCGAGGCCTGGTAGCCGTTGAGGCTGTCGATGACGACGGTTCGGGCGCCCCCTTGCTCGACCGCGGTACGCACCCGGTGCGCGAACTCGCCGGGCGCAAGCTCCGCCGCATCCACCTGAGAAACGGTCAGATTGCCGCCGTCGACCATCGCCTGCAGATCGATGCCGAGCCCCTTGGCCCGCTCGAACAGCAGGCCGAGCTCCTCGTCGAAGATGAACAGGGCCGCCTTCTCGCCGCGCTCGACCGCGGCGACCGCGAAGCTCAGGGTGAGGAGAGACTTGCCGGTCCCGGCCGGGCCGATGACGAGCGTGCTCGAGCCGCGCTCGAGGCCGCCGCCGAGCAGCGAATCGAGCTCGGTCGAGCCGCTCTTCACCGTGTCGCGGCTGAAGCTGGACTTGTGCTCGGACGAAACCAGGCGCGGGAAGACCCGGATTCCACCCGTGTCGATGACGAAATCGTGATAGCCGCCGCGATAGCGCTGGCCGCGATACTTGATCACCCTGAGCCGCCTGCGCTCGGCGCCATATTCGGGAGCCAGCTCCTCAAGCCGGACGACACCGTGCGCGACGCTGTGGACGGTCTTGTCGTTGACCTCGGTGGTGAGGTCGTCGAGCATCAGGACGGTGGCGTCGTGGTGCGAGAAATAATGCTTCAGCGCCAGGATCTGGCGCCGGTAGCGAAGCGAGCTCTGGGCGAGCAGGCGGATTTCGGAAAGGCTGTCGAGAACCACGCGCTTCGGCTGAACCCTCTCGACCACCTCGAAGATGCGCTTGGTGGTTTCGCCGAGCTCGAGGTCGGACGAATAGAGCAGGCTCTGCTGCTGCTCGTCGTCGAGCAGGCTTTCGGGCGGGACCAGTTCGAACACCTCGATCCCGTCCAGCGTCCAGCCGTGCGAGGCGGCGCCGACCCGCAATTCGTCCTCGGTCTCCGACAAGGTGATGTAGA
>JBEVDE010000009.1:0-9356 GCA_040514175.1 Allosphingosinicella sp.
TCCGGCCCGGCACCGAGATCCCCGTCACCCGGTTCGACGGCGACACCATTCCCTGGGCCGACGATCATTTCGACATCGCCCTGTTCGTCGACGTCCTCCACCACACCGAGGCGCCGGCCAGGCTGCTCGCCGAAGCGAAACGGGTCTCGACGGGCGGGATCGTCATCAAGGACCATTTCCGCGAGGGCGTGCTCGCCGACGCGACCTTGAGGTTCATGGACTGGGTCGGCAACGCCCAGCACGGGGTCGTCCAGCCCTCCAATTATCTGTCCGATCCGGAATGGCGCTCGATCTGGTCGAGGCTCGGCCTCAAGGTCGAGCGGCTGACCGACAAGGTCGGCCTCTACCCGGCGCCGTTCAGCTGGCTGTTCGACCGCCGGCTGCACTTCGTCGCCCGCCTCGCCTAGCCCGCCCATGGCAAGCCTCGCCGACCCCTCGCCGCCTGCCGCCGCGCAAGCGGGGCCGCTCCAGCGCCTGCTCGGCCGCCCCGGCCTGTGCTTCTGGATTGCGGGGCTGATCGTCTACGGCCTCGCCGCGTGGAATTTCGCGGGCGGCCATTTCCTCAACCAGACCTCGCGCGATCTCTGGCAGCATCTCGCCAGCCTCAGGGCGCTGATCGAAAATCCCTTTCACCCCGCCAATCCGTTCGTCGCGACCGGCGAGGGCTCGCGCCATTTCCATCCTTACTGGGTCGCGATCGCCATGGTCGCCCGCGCCTTCGGCTGGAACGCCTGGCAGGCGATCGCCTTCGCCGGCTTCGTCAGCGCCGGCACCTTGCTCGCCGGAATCCACGCCTTCGGCCGGGCCTTTTACCGCACCCCCTGGGGACCTTTGGCCCTGCTCGGCGCGATGGCCTTCGGCTGGAGCCTTCCGGTCAGCCACACCGGCTATCACAGCCTTTCCACCCTGATCGAGGGCATGGCCTATCCGGCGGCGCTTCTGATCGGGCTGTCGCTGCTGCTCTGGGCGCTCGTCATCCGGGCCCTCGAGAGGCCGGTCCTCGGCTGGTGGATCGTTCCGCTCGCCGCCTTCATGTTCGCCACCCACCAGCTCGGCGCCGGCATCGGCTTCATGGCGGCGGGCTGCTTCATCCTGTTCTGGCCGGACGCCGGCCTCAGGGCCCGCGCCGCCCCCGCCGCGGCCATCGCCGCCGGAATCGCCCTGTCGACGGCCTGGCCCTATCACAATCCGTTCGAGGCGATCGCGCGCACCGGGCTCCCGACCTGGAGCGGCGGAATCGATTTCTACCATCCGATCATGCTGATCAACGCCTTCGTGCCCTCGCTGATCGGCCTGTGGGGCCTTCGCCACCGCCGCTTCGCCCGGACCGGGCGGCCCGTTCTCGCCGCCTTCGCGATGTTCGCCGGGCTCTTCGCTTTGGGCTGGTTCGGCCTGCTCATCGCCACCCGCTTCGTCATGCCCGCCGTGCTGATGCTCCAGATCGGCCTTGGCGCGCTCTTTCTCGCTTTGGCCGACGACTGGCGCACCCTTCCGCGCGCCGGCCAGCTCGGCCTGTTCGGCTTCGCCTTGCTCTGCCTCGCGACGCTCGGGGTCGTGACCGGCGCCCAGCTGGTGCGCGAGCAAGAGGTCGCCGAGCGGGACGGGAGCAGCTACGCCGCCGCTCTCGCCCTCACCAACGACATTCCGGACGGCGAGCCGGTCGCCGCCTACGACGTCTTCGCCTGGCCGATCGTCGCCACCGGCCAGCGCGTCGTCTCGGTGCCCTGGCCCGAGCCGATGATCGACGGCCTCGCCGAGCGCCAGGCCGCCGCCGAACGCCTGTTCGACCCCGCCCTCAGCCGCGACGAGCGCCTCCGCCTCGCCCGCCACTGGGGCGCCCGCATCCTGATCATGGACAAAAGGGGCCCGCTTCGCCGGAAGATGCCCAAGAACATGCTGCGAACGCTCGAAGCGCAGTCGGTGCGCCACAGCGAATCCGGCCGCTTCATCCGCTTCGACCTGGAATAGGAACGGGTCCGGGCCGAGGCTGGGGTTTTCGAAGGCTCCATGTCATCCCGGATCAAGTCCGGGATGACGACATCCGCAAGGCCAGCAAGGCCCAGCCGGCGATCATCAGGGCCCCGCCGACGGGAGTCGCCGCGCCGAGCCAGCGCGGCGCTCCGAGCGCCATGGCGTAAAGCGTCGTCGAGAAAAGCAGAGCGCCGCCGCCGAGCAGGGCGGCGGGCGCCGCCGGCCGGTCGAGTCTTCCGAGGCCGAGCGCGACCAGAGCGATCGCGTGCCACATCTGATATTCGACGGCCGTCTGCCACCAGCCGAGCGCCTCCGGCGCCAGCATGGGCTTGAGCGCATGAGCGCCGAAGGCGCCGAGCGCCACCCCCGCGCCCGCCATCGCCGCGCCGGCGGCGGCGATCCCGTTCTTCACCGCGTCCACAGCCCCATCGTCATTTCCGCTCGATAGACCAGATGACGACTAAGCCAAAGCGCCACCGCGCCCGCGCACCAGTCCCCAGAACAGGAGCAGGGCCAGCAGAGCCGGCAAGCCGAGCCCTGGCGCCTTGTCGAGGGCCTCGCGCACCGCCGACACCTGGGCGATGAAGCCCAGGCTGGCCGCCGCCGCCCCGACCGCGAGCGCCTCGCTTGCAAGCTGGCGCAGAAGGCGCGCGCGCCGACGGCGGTAGCGCTCGGCCTCGGCCACCGCCCGTTCCACGCGCAGGACGAAGCCGCGGTCGGCGGGGCCCTCGGAGGGCGCCAGCGCCTCGCGCAACAGCCGGTCGAGCTCGGGGTCTTCGCGGTCCGTCATGTCAGATACTCCCGGCATTTGAGCTTCGCCCGCCGGACGACGCCCTTGAGCGTGCCGAGCGGGATTCCCAGGATCGCGGCCGCCTCGCCGTGCGACCAGCCATGACCCTCGCACAAGATGAGGGCCGCCCGTTCGGCCGGCTCGAGCCGGGCCAGGGCCCGGGCCAGGTCGAGCCGCTCTCCCGTCGCCGGCGCCGCCCATGTTTCGGCGAGCTCGGCGGCCGCTTCGCGCTTGCGGCTCTCGCTTCGCTGCCGGCGGCGCTGGTCGACGAACAGGCGCCAGCCGATGGCGCACAGCCAGGAGCCGAAGCGGGCGTCGCCGCGAAAGCCGGGCAAGGACCGCCAGGCCTTGAGGAAGGTCTCCTGCGCCAGCTCGTCGCCTTGGTCCGGGCCGGCGAGCTGGCCGAGAAAGGCGCGCAACCGCCGCTCGTGGGTTTCCACGAGCAGGCGGAAGGCGTGCTTGTCTCCTCCGGCGGCGCGGCGGCAGAGGATCTCATCGGCCTCACGCTCCGGCGGCATCGTCCGGCCCGGCCGAACGGCTCCGCAGGCGATGGCGCAGGAGGAGCGCCGCTCCGACCAGCGCCGGGAAGAGCGCCGCGCCGAGCCCGTAGCGCAGCCACTCGGCCTCGCCCACGATCATTGAGAAGCCGGCGAGGGCGGCGCCTAGGGCGAGAAGGATCAGCCCGGTCCGGTCGTCGGCGCCGAGGTCCGCGCCCGGCCCGCCCGGATCGCTTCGCCCGATCCGCTCGGCGAGAAGCGCGGCCTGCGCCGAATCCCGGCTGATCGCCTCGCGCAAGGTCCGGTGGAGCATCCACGCCTGGAGGAGGCGCACCAGGAAGACGAAGCCGAGGAAGAAGAATATCCCCACGCTCACTGCGACGATCATTTCCGTTACCGGCATTTCAAAGCTCCTTTTCCCCCCGGGCCGTTCCCGGTTTCGAAGCTAGGACGAAAGCCGGCGCCGCTTTGGATGCCGCCGCCTTATTTTTTTATCTTGGGCGGCCCGCCGCATCCGGCCGCGACGAACAGGCTGATCGGCATCCCCTCCTCCTCGGCCGTCGGGTCGTTGCCGGAGAGGTTGACCGGACCGTACCAGAGCGCCGGACCGAAACCGCGCGCGAAGAGCAGCGAGGGCGGCCTGTCGCTCGACTGAGGCGGCGCCTGGAAGGCGGAGAGATCGGCGGCGAAGGCGTCGAACTCGAGCCCGAGCGGATCGGCCGGCTGCATCCGCTCGGCCGCGGCGCGCTCCTCGTCGTCGGAAAGGCGGACCGAGATCCGCGGGTCCAGCTCCGGCACCAGATAGGTGCCGCCATAGCCGTTGGGCGAGCCGAAGGCGAACCAGTAGGTCCGCTTGGGCGTGTTCAGCCACAGGACCAGGTCGGAAGCGCTCGAATCGCGCCGCTCCTGCCGGGCGAAGCCGGCGGTGAACCTGGCATCGGCCTTGAGACGGTAGACGGCCTTTTCGATCGGGCAGGCCGGCGGTGCGGGGACGGCGGCGGCGAGGAGGAGAGCGGTGAGCATGAGGGGGGGGTTAGCCGATTTATCCTCCCCATGCGACCGCATGGGGAGGGGGACCATGCGAAGCATGGTGGAGGGGTAATTGCCGAGGCTTTCGCCAGTTACCCCTCCACCCCGCTGCGCGGGGTCCCCCTCCCCATCCTTGATGGGGAGGATTCGGTCAGACGAACACCGACCAGCCCGTCTTCTCCGCAAGCCTCTCGAGCGCCATCGCCCCGGCCAGCGACGTCCCCGCCGAGTTGAGCCCCGGCGACCAGGCGCAGGCGGCGCCGGTGCCGGGGACGATGGCGAGCACGCCCCCGCTCATCGCGCTCTTGCCGGGCAAGCCGACCCGGAAGGCGAAGTCGCCGCTATTGTCGTAATGGCCGGAGGTCAGCATCAGCGCGTTGATCCGCCGCGAGCGCGAGGGGATGGTGACCGCGTCGCCCGTCCTCGGATCGACCCCGTCGAAGGCCAGGAACAGAGCGGCGTTGGCGAGCTGGCGGCAGCTCATCGCCACCGAGCATTGCCGGTAATAAGTCGACAGCACCGATTCCGCCGGATTGGCGAGATTGCCGAAGGCGGCGATGTAGAAGGCGAGACTCCGGTTGAACGCGCCGGCCCGCGATTCCGACATGGCGAGGCTCTCGTCGATCGCGACCGAATCGCTTCCGCAACGCTCGCGAAGGAAGCCGACGAAGTCCCCGACCGCCTGGTCGGCGCCGCCGGCCGCGCCCACCAGCTGGTCGCAGACGACGAGCGCGCCGGCGCTGGTCATCGGGTTGCGCGGCCGCCCCTTCTCAAGCTCGAGCTGGAGGATCGAATTGGCCGGCGAACCGGCCGGCTCGCGCCCGACATGGTTCCACAGCGAGGCTTTGACGTGATGAAGGGCGAGGCACAAAGCGAAGACGTAGGAGATGCTCTGGATCGAGAAGGCCTCGTCGGCGTCGCCGGCGACGAAGCTGGAGCCGTCCTCGAGCACGAGGGCGAGGCCGAGCTTGTTCGGATCGGCCAGAGCGAGCGCGGGAATGTAGGAGGCGGGCTTGCCCTGCCCCTTATAGGCGGAGACGTCCGCCAGCACTTCGTCGACCAGCGCCTGATAATCCATCTTCGCTCCTTGTCGCCCCGGGGAAATAGGGAGGGACGAACGCGCAACGCCTGTAACGTCAGGCGCGCGAAAGCGGATCCAGGCCGGCCATTTTGAAGGAGACTCGGCCATATTCATTAAATAGCTTTCAGGGGTCTGGACAGCGGGGATGAGGCGCGTCAGTCTCGCTGTCGGGGCAGAATTAGTCGGGGCGAGTCGAAGCACTCGCCTCGCTCTCGGTTGGGGGGGCTCAATCGAGATCTCTGTAGAGGTAGTGCCGGGGAGTCGAATCCGAGCATTTTCTGTCCGCTTTTCATTGAAAATGCTTGTGTATGACTGCGCCCGTCACCGGAATCCGGGAAGGGACTGAGAATGAGCTGGGACGAGATCATCAAAGGCACCAACGGCAGCGACATCATCAACGGCGGCAGCGGCGACGACTTCATCCAGGGCCGCATGGGCGGCGATTTCCTCGACGGCGGCGACGGCAACGACACCATCCAGGGCAACGAGGGCGACGACTATATTCGCGGCGGCGCCGGCAACGATTTCATCCATGGCGGCAGCGGCATCGACACCGCCGTCTATGTCGGCTCGGTCAAGGATTACACCTACAGCCGCAACGGCGAAGAATTCTTCATCAATCATGTCGGCGGGAGCATGATCGACGGCAATGACCGTCTCCTCCATGTCGAGCGGCTGGTCTTCGCGGACGCGGTGATCGACCTCACCCAGAACAACGCGCCGATCGCGTTCAACGACACCGCCTCGACCGACGAGGACAACAGCGTTTCCGGCAACGTGCTCACCAACGATTTCGACTGGGAAGGCGACGCGATGACGGCGACGCCGGGCACCTTCAACGGCGTCTACGGCACGCTCACCCTCAACGCCAACGGCAGCTACACCTACACGCCCTACGCCTCGACCCAGTCGCTGGCGCTCGGCCAGAATGTGACCGACAGCTTCACCTACACCGTCTCCGACGGCAGCCTCAGCGACACCGGCACGCTCACGATCACCGTGGCCGGCCGCAACGACGCGCCGGTCGCCAATCCGGACGTCGCCGCCACCGGCGAGAATGCGTCGGTCTCGGTCAACGTCCTCGCCAACGACACCGACGTCGACAATGGCGCGATGCTCACCGTCACCGCCGCTTCGGCGCCGGCCGGCCAGGGCAGCGCAACGGTGGTCGCCAACCAGGTCGTGTTCAACCCGGGCACCGATTTCGACTATCTCGACACCGGCGAGAGCGTCAACGTCGTCGTCAGCTACACGATCAGCGACGAGCATGGCGCGACGTCGAGCTCGACCGTCACGATCACCGTCAACGGCGCCAACGACGCCCCCGTCGCCAATGACGACACCGCCTCGACGACCGAGGACGCAAGCGTCTCCGGCAACGTGCTCGCCAACGACACCGACGTCGACGTCGAGCCCCTGACGGTGGCGAATCCCGGCGTCTATGCCGGCGCCTACGGCACCCTGACCCTCAACGCCGACGGCAGCTATACCTATGTGCCCAACGCGGCCGCGCAGGGGCTGGACGACGGCGAATCGGTGCAGGACGTCTTCAGCTACACCGCGTCCGACGGCACCGCCTCCGATTCGGCCACGCTCACCGTGACGGTGAACGGCGCCAACGACGCGCCGGTGGCGAACGACGACGCCGCCTCCACCAGCGAGGATTCCGCCGGAGTCTCCGGCAACGTGCTCGCCAACGACACCGACGTCGACGGCGAGACGCTGACAGTCGCCGCCCCCGGCACCTATGTCGGAACCTACGGCACCCTGACCATCGCCGCCGACGGCAGCTACACCTACGTCCCCGGCGCGGGCGCGCAGGGGCTCGACGTCGGCGAGACGGCGCAGGACGTCTTCACCTACAGCGCAACCGACGGCACCGCCTCGGATTCGGCCACTCTCACCGTCACCGTCACCGGGCTCAACGACGCCCCGGTGGCGAATGACGACACCAACGCCACCGACGAGAACAGCCCCGTCTCCGGCAACGTCCTCGCCAACGACACCGACGTCGACGGCGAGCCCCTGACGGTGACGAACGCGGCCACGTTCGTCGGCGCCTACGGGACGCTCGTCCTCGCCGCCAACGGCAATTACACCTACACGCCGGGCGCCGCCGCCCAGGCGCTCACCAACGGCCAGGTCGTCAACGACGTTTTCACCTACATCGCGTCGGACGGCACCGCCTCCGATACGGCGACCCTGACGATCACGGTCACCGGCCTCAGCGGCGTTCCCAACGCGGTCGACGACACCGCCACCACCAATGAGGACAACAGCGTCTCGGGCAACGTGCTCGCCAACGATACCGACGCCGAAAACGACCCGCTGACGGTGACGAATCCGGGCACCTATGCCGGCACCTTCGGGACGCTCGTCCTCAACGCCAACGGCAGCTACACCTACACGCCCAACGCCGCCGCCAACGGGCTCGCCGCCGGCGAGACCGGGCAGGATGTCTTCAACTACACCGCCACCGACGGCGGAGCGTCGGACACGGCGACCCTCACCGTCACCGTCAACGGCGTCAACGACGCGCCGACGATCGACTCGGGCGGCACCGTCGCGGACGGCGAGGTGTCCGAGCTTCCCGATGACGATCCGCAGGAAGATATTGCGATCCACTCCGACACCGGCACGGTCGCGTTCGACGACGTCGACGTCAGCGACACGCATAGTGCCAGCTTCACGCCTCAGGGCGGCGGCTATTACGGCACCTTCACCCTCGATCCGGTCAACCAGGCGGGCGACAGCGTCGACTGGCACTTCACCGTGTCCGACGCCGCGCTCGAGAATCTGAGCGAGAACCAGGTCGTCACCCAGGTCTATACGATCCTGATCGACGACGGCCACGGCGGCACCGTCAGCCAGGACGTCACGATCACCATCAACGGCGCCGGCGTCGGCACCGGCCCGCAGACCGAATGGTATATCGACAACAGCGCGGTCGGCAGCACCAACGTCGGCACCGAGGCCAATCCGTTCACCTCGATCGCCGCATTCAACGCGGCGCAGGGCACCTTGGGCGGGCCGCAGATCAACGCCAACGTCCATCTGCTCACGGGCACCGGCACCGGCATCTACGCCGAAGCCGACGGCATCAACCTGCTCAACGGCCAGACCCTGACCGGTGAGGCCACCGGCGCCGTCCGGCCGACCATCGAGGCGACCTCCGGCGACGGCATCAACGTCGCCCAGGGCAACACCATCTCGGGCCTCGACATCGGCAACACCAGCGGCGCCGACATCGCCGACAGCGGCGGGACGGTGGGCAATCTGACCATCTCCGACGTCGGCACCTCGGGCACCGGCCGGATCATCGACGTCGACCAGGGCGGAACGCTCAACGTCACCCTGAACGAAGCCGGCTCGACCGGCTCGAGCGGCGGCGCGATCGACCTCGCCGGCGTCGGCGGCAGCTTCACCGTCACCGGCGCGACGACGATCACCGGAGTCCACAGCGGCGGCGGAGTCGACATCACCGGCTCGTCGGTCACCGCGAGCCTGGAGGGCGGCGGCACCATCTCGACCGGGGCCGCCACGGCGGTCAACTACACCGGCAACAGCGGCTCGCTCGCGCTCGGCGGCGGGATCGACCTCGTCACCACCAGCGGCGCCGGCCTCAATGCCAGCGGCGGCGGCAGCGTGACCGTCACCGGCTCGGGCAACAGCGTGACCTCGACCACCGGCACCGCGGTGACGATCAGCGGCACCACCATCGGCGCCGCCGGAGTCACCCTCGAAAGCGTCTCCGTCAGCGGCGCGGCGAACGGCATCGTCCTCGCCAACACCGGTTCGGCCGGCGGGTTCGCGGTGACCGGCCTCGGCACCACCGACGGCTCGGGCGGCACCATCCTCAACACCACCGGCCGAGGCGTCAGCGTCACCAACTCGCACGACATCAGCCTCGCCAACATGAACCTGACCAATGCGGGGACGGTCGATCTGGACGCGACCAACGGCAATCTCGCGACCGGCGACAATCTCG
>JBEVDE010000291.1:0-6736 GCA_040514175.1 Allosphingosinicella sp.
ACCGGCACCCTCACGCAGGTCGCCGTCACCTTGATCTTCGGGTCGAGGATCTTCTTGGTCTCGACCACCATCTTCCATTCCTCCTTGGTCGAGCCGTCGTCGAGGAACTCGTCGATATGAGGGATGACGTTGAAGGCGATCTGCTTGGTGAAGACGGCGGGGTCGGTGCCGTCGCCGACGAAGATGTTGCGGCTCTGCTCGAACAGCTCGTCCATCCCCTTCTTACCGGCGCCGGAGACCGACTGGTAGGTCGAGACGACGACCCGCCTGATGCCGGCGGCGTCGTGGAGCGGCTTCAGGGCGACCACCATCTGCGCGGTCGAGCAATTGGGGTTGGCGATGATGTTCTTGCGGCGATAGCCGTCGATGGCGTGGGCGTTCACCTCCGGGACGATCAGCGGCACGTCCGGGTCCATCCGGTAGAGCGAGCTGTTGTCGATCACCGTGCATCCGGCCGCCGCGGCCCTGGGGGCATATTCGCGCGACACCGCCGAGCCGGCCGCGAACAGGGCCATGTCCCAGCCGGCGAAGTCGAAATGCTCGATGTTGCGCACCTTGAGCTCGGTGCCGCTATCGCCGAAGTCGATGATGTCGCCGGTGGAGCGCGGCGAGGCGACGGCGGCGATCTCGTCGAGCGGGAATTCGCGCTCGGCGAGGATGTTCAGCATCTCGCGCCCGACATTGCCGGTCGCGCCGACGACGACCACCCGATAACCCATGACCTTCGACTCCCGCTGACGCCACGCCTGCTATCGCAGCGGCGCGGCGAAAGCGATATGGCGATGCGGCGACGGGGGACAAGATGAAGCGAGCGTGGATAGTCGCGGCATTGCTGCCGGCCTTGCTTGCGGTGATGGCGGTGAAAGGCGCGTTTGTGCCGCTCCCCGCCGCGGCGACGGTCGCGCCCGGCGGGTTCGACACCGCCCGCGCGCTTGCCCGGCTGCGGCGGATCCTGGGGGACGAGCGGCCCCATCCGGTCGATAGCGCCGCCAATGATTCGGTGCGCGACCGGCTGGTCGGGGAGTTGCGGGCGCTCGGCCTCGATCCGCGGATCTCGGACAGCTTCACCTGCAACGGGTCCGACCGGGCCCGGACCGTCTCCTGCGCCCGGGTCCGCAACGTCGTCGCGACCCTCGGCCCCGCCGGGGGGCGGCATGTCCTCCTCGTCTCGCATTACGATTCGACCCCGACCGGACCGGGCGCTTCGGACGACGGGATCGGGGTCGCCGCCATGCTCGAGGTCGCCGCCCTGCTCCGGGAACGGCCGCTGAAGCGGCCGGTCAGCCTGCTGTTCAACGAGGGCGAGGAGACCGGCCTGATCGGCGCCCGCGCCTTTCTCGAAAAGGACCCGCTGGCGGCGCGGGTCGACAGCCTGGTGAATCTCGAATCGCGCGGCACGACGGGGCCGGCGATCATGTTCGAGACGAGCAGGCCCAACGGGCGGGCGATCCGCCATTACGCGCGCTCCGCGGCGAGGCCGGCGGCGAACTCGCTGACCACCGATTTCTCGCGCCTGATCCCGAACCAGACCGACGTCGCCGTTTTCAAGGAGCGGCCGTGGACCATTCTCAACTTCGCCATCATCGGCAACGAGACCCGCTATCACAGCCCCGACGACCGGGTCGCCAATCTCGATCCGCGCAGCCTTCGCCACATGGGCGAGCAGGCGCTTCAGGTGACTTCGGATCTGGCCGGCGGGGGCGGCGCTCCGACGGACGGCGAATTTCTCTATGGCGACGTCCTTGCAATCGGGCTCGTCACCTTGCCCCTTGGGCTCGGACTGGCGCTGCTCGGGGCGCTGCTGCTCGGCTTCTCATGGCTCGCCTGGTCGCGCCGAGGCGGCGTCGGCGCCGGCGCGGCCGCTCTCGTTCTGGCGATGGCCGATGCGGCGCTGACCGCCTTCCTCCTCCACGGGCTGATCGGCTGGCTCCGGCCCGGGGAATATTGGCGGGCCCATCCCGAATGGATCTCGCTGGCGATCGACGCCACGGCGATGGCCTCGGCGGCGGTCGCCTTGCTCTGGATCGCCCGGCCGGTGGCGCGCGACCGGCTCCGGCTGGCCTTCTGGCTGGTCTTCCTTCTGCTCGGCGCTTTGCTGTGCACCGTCGCGCCGGGCGCGGCGATCTACTTCCTGCTGCCGCCGCTGCTCGCGGGGGCCGGATTGATCTGGCCGCGCCTGGAGCGGATCGCGACCGGAATGGTGCTTTTCGCCCTGGCGGTCCACTGGCTGCCGCTCCTTCATCTCAGCCAAATTCTGCTCGATTTCGATTCGGGCTGGGTGTTCGCGCCGGTGTCGGTGCTGATCCTCTTCCCCTTCCTGATCGAGGCGAAGCCGGCGCTGGCGCGGCTGGGCCGGGTGCGGGTGACGGCGGCGTTCGCGGCGGCGGCGTTGCTCGCCTGGCTCCCGGCGGCGCTGGCGCCGGCCTATTCGATCGAGCGCAAGCAGCGGCTGAGTCTCGAATATGTCTGGGACGAAGCGCGCGGCAGGGCGCAATTGATGGCCTATCACGACCGGGGACCGCTTCCTGGTGCGATGGGCCGGATGGAGCGGGGCGTGGAAGTGCCCTGGTCGAGCTACAGGCGCTGGGCGGCCGAGGCGAAGGGACCGGCGGTGCCGCCGCCGGCGCTGGAGAATTTCGCCGGGCGGGTCGAGGGCGGCAACCGGCTGGTCACCTTCCGGCTTCGGATGCGCGGTTCGGACGTGGTCCGGCTCGTCGGGCCGAAGGGGGCTCGCTTCCTCGCGGTCAGGGCGGGCGGCGCGTTGCGGCGTTTTGGAACGCAGGACGGGGACGAAGCGCCGGTCTGGCGCTGCCACGGGCGAAGCTGCGAGGGGCTGGAGGTCGCCCTGCTGCTCGCCGGCACGGCGCCGGTCGAGGCGAGAATCGTCGGCACCCGGAGCGGACTTCCGGCGGACGGCGCGGCGCTGGCGCGGGGGCGGCCCGAGACCGCCCAGCCGCAATATGTGCCGGATACGACGGTCGCCGTGGGCAAGGCACGGCTCTAGGCTGAAGCAACATTCAGTCGAGGGTCGGCCCCCTAATTCCTCCCCCGGATTTCCGGGGGAGGGGGACCGCGCGAAGCGCGGTGGAGGGGTTCTTTCGGAGTCTGAGAAGATCCCCTCCACCAGGCTTCGCCTGGTCCCCCTCCCCGGCAAATGCCGGGGAGGATTTAATCATAGGAAAAGGGCGGGGAGAGCGCCTGCCCTCCCCGCCCCTTCGAAGCGCGATTTCGCGAAGGCCTCAGCCCTCGGCGGTCTCGGTTTCCTTCGCTGCCGCGGCCTTGGCGGCGGCGGCCGCCTTGTCCGGACGGGTGTCGCGGCGCTCGGCGATGCGGGCGGCCTTGCCGGTGCGGCCGCGCAGATAATAGAGCTTGGCGCGGCGGACGGCGCCGCGGCGGACGACCTCGATCGTCTCGATGTTCGGCGAATAGAGCGGGAAGACGCGCTCGACGCCCTCGCCGAAGCTGATCTTGCGGACGGTGAAGGAGGAGCCGAGGCCCCGGTTGGCGCGGGCGATGCAGACGCCCTCGAAATTCTGGACCCGGGTGCGCTCGCCTTCGACGACCCGGACGCCGACGCGGACGGTGTCGCCGGGGCGGAATTCGGGGATTGGACGGCCCTTGACGGCCTGCTCGATGGCCTCGGCCTCGAGCTGCTGGATGAGGTTCATTTCTCTTAACTCTCTTCTTCGCGCTGCGCGCCAGAGGGCGGTGGCCTTCGTGCGTCCCGATGACGCTCGACCAGGTCCGGCCGCCTTGACCGTGTATCGGCCGCCGCTTTGGCTTGGCGCCAAGCGGCGATCCTCGCATGATCCCCCGATCGCAGCACTTCAGGGATCCTGCGCCCTTCCCATTCGACAGGCCGGGTATAATGCGGATATTCGAGAAGCCCGCTTTCGAAGCTCTCTTCCTCCCCGCTGGAGGCCGCGCCCATTACCCCGGGGAGCAGCCGAACGCAAGCGTCGAGGAGGACGAGCGCGCCGACCTCGCCACCGGACAGAACATAGTCGCCGACCGAGACGGGAATGATGGGCCGGGCTTCGAACAATCGCTCGTCAATCCCTTCGAAACGGCCGCACAGGATGGAGACCCCGGGACCCGCGGCGAGCTCGCGGACGAAGGCCTGGGTGAGCGGCCGGCCGCGCGGGGTCATGGCGAGGAGGGGGGCGGTGGGGCGGTGGGCGAGGACATGGTCGGCCGCCGAGGCGAGCACGTCGGCTCGCATCACCATGCCTGCGCCACCGCCGGCGGGCGTGTCGTCGACTGAGCGGTGCTTGTCGGTGGCGAAGTCTCGGATCTGAGTCGCGTCCAGCGACCACAGGCCGTCGCGTAGCGCGCGGCCGGCCAAGCTGACCCCGAGGGGACCCGGGAACATCTCCGGGTAGAGGGTGAGGACATTTGCAGCCCACGTCATTGGGAAGTCCAATCCTCGACACGTAGCTTAGGCACATTTCGAAAATGCCGAACGTTGCGAGTGACCATCACGAGATCAAGCGAAAGCGCGTGGGCGGCGATGAGATGATCGAAGCGATGACGCTCGAAGACTAAAGTCCGATACTTCTCCGCAGCCGCGACGTCGAACGGCTGAACCGGGACGATCTCGAAGAACGCTGCCGCATCGGCGAGCGCTTTTGGACTGGCGTCTCTAAAGCCGTTCATAACCTCGGCATAAGCGACAGCGCTGGTGACCACTTCGCCTGGTCGATGATCTTCAACGGTCCGGCGCGCCCGCTCCGAGAGGCCTTTGAGAATATAGATGCAAACATTGGAGTCGAGGAGAAAGCGGGCGCTACTCACGATCAAGCAGCTTTCCGTCCCAGTCGAGATCGGAGTCAATCTCCCGCTCTTCGTCGGTCAGCGGCCTCAATCCGGCGCACGACCCGTAGATGCCGGTCAGGTCGATCTTCTTCGGCTCCTGCTCCACAGGCTCAACGATGTAGCGACCGCGTTCCTCGCGGACGGTCATCTCCACGCCCGCTTCGATCCCGAGTGTCTTGGGCAGCCTTACCGCCACCGAATTGCCCGACTTAAAGGTTTTGGTTTTCTTCATGCGATCCGTATATACTTCGAGTATATACATTATGGCGGGATACATCAAGCGGAACCGCCCTCGCCGCGATGCGCTTGCCGCGCATGACCGAACCCGATTTCGACTGCCTGATCATCGGCGGCGGCCCCGCCGGGCTGACCGCCGCCATCTATCTCACCCGCTTCCACCTCTCGATAAAATTGGTCGACGCCGGCAGCAGCCGCGCCGCGCTCATCCCCTGCACCCACAACCATGCCGGCTATCCGGACGGAATCTCCGGCACCGAGCTGATCGAGCGGATGAAGGAGCAGGCGCAGAAATACGGCGCCTCGATCGTCGGCGGGCGGGTCACCCGCCTCGACCGCGTCGACACTGGCTTCAAGGCCGAATGGGGCGAGGGCTCGGTGACCGCGCGCAAGGTTCTGCTCGCCACCGGAGTCACCAACCGCCGGCCGCCGATGGACGAGGAGCTTCACGACGAGGCGCTCGCCCGGGGCCTCATCCGCTATTGCCCGATCTGCGACGGCTACGAAGTGACCGACAAGATCGTCGGCGTGATCGGCGACGACAGCCACGGGGTCGCCGAGGCGGTGTTCCTGCGCGGGTTCACCAAGGACATCACTTTGATCGCCCCCCACGCGGCCCATGATCTGGGCGCCGAGGACCGCGCCCGGCTCGAGCAATATGACATCAAGACGGTCGACGGCCCCTGCTCGGCGGTCGCCGCGCACGACGATTGCATTGTCGTCGACACCGCCGACGGCCATTACACGTTCGACAGCGTCTATCCCGCGCTCGGCTCCGACACCCATACCGAGCTCGCCGAGCAGGTCGGCGCGAAGCTCTCGGGCGACACCGGCTGCATCCTCGTCGACAGCCACCAGCGCACCGACGTGCCCGGACTCTATGCCGCGGGCGACGTCGTCCTGGGCCTCGACCAGATCAGCCACGCCATGGGCGAGGGCGGGGTGGCGGCGACCACGATCCGCAACGATCTGGCGAAGGAGCGGCCGATCAAGCGCGAGGGGCTGAGCGGCTCGGTTGCGGCCAAGAGCCAATAGATGCTCCCCGGCCTTCGCCGGGGAACGCTAGGCGAGGAATTCCGGATCCGCGACGATCCGGCCGCCGTCCAGGTCCGCGACGCCGGCGCGGAACGGCACCATCGTCCGCCGGCCGTCGGGCTTCTCGATCTCGAGCAGATCGCCGGCGCCGAAATCCTCGACCGCGACGACCTTGCCGAGCGGCTCGCCGGCCGGGCCCTCGCAGGGCAGGCCGATCAGGTCGGCATGATAATATTCACCCTCCCCGAGCGGCGGCAGCGCCGAGCGGGGGACGGTGATCAGCTGGCCGCGAAGGGCTTCGGCCGCGGTTCGATCCGCGACCTCGGCGAAGCGGGCGATCGGGGTGCGGTCGCCCTTCAGCGCAATGAGGGTGAGGAGCCTGTCCCCTACCCTCACCTGCTTGTGCCGCTTGAGGCTGTCGGCGCTCTGCGCGAACAGCTTCAGGCGCACCTCGCCGCCGATGCCGTGGGCTCCGGCAATGGCGGCGAGGGCGACGGACTCGTCGGACAATTATTCGGCCTTTTCGGCGCCCTCGGCGGGAGCCGCTTCATCGGAGCCTTCGGCCGGCGCGCTGGCCGACTCGCCCTCGTTGCTCGCCTCGTCGGCGGGGGTCGCCTCGGCTTCGGCGGCGGGGGCCTCCTCGACGGCC
>JBEVDE010000292.1:0-4062 GCA_040514175.1 Allosphingosinicella sp.
AGCTGAAGATCATCCGGGATCTGCTCGACCGCACCGCCCAGGCCGTCTTCGAGGAATGGCGCAAAAGCGTCGATTATCTGGTCGGAACCATGATCGAGCTTCCCCGCGCCGCCCTTCGCGCCGCCGACATAGCCGCCGAGGCCGAATATGCCGAGGTCGCGGCCGGCGCCGGGGTCGGAGTGGAGGCGCTGAAGCGCCGGGTCGCCGAATTGCACGAGTTCAACCCGATGCTCGGCCATCGCGGCTGCCGGCTCGGCATCACCTATCCCGAGATTTACGAGATGCAGGCCCGGGCGATCTTCGAGGCGGCGCTCGCCGTGGCGATGGAAGGGGAGGCGCCGGTCCCGGAGATCATGGTGCCGCTGGTGGCGACGAGGGCGGAGCTGAAGATCATCCGGGATCTGATCGACCGCACCGCCCATGCCGTCTTCGAGGAATGGCGCAAAAGCGTCGATTATCTGGTCGGAACCATGATCGAGCTTCCCCGCGCCGCCCTTCGCGCCGCCGACATAGCCGCCGAGGCCGAATTCTTCAGCTTCGGCACCAACGACCTCACCCAGACCACTTTGGGGGTCAGCCGCGACGACGCCGGCCGCTTCCTCACCCAATATGTCGAGAAGGGCATATTCGAGCGCGACCCCTTCGTCTCGATCGACGAGGAAGGGGTCGGCGAGCTCATCGCTCTGGCCGCCGAGCGGGGCAGGGGCGCCCGTCCCGGCCTCAAGCTCGGCATCTGCGGCGAGCATGGCGGCGACCCCGCCTCGATCGCCTTTTGCGAGAAGACCGGCTTGGATTACGTCAGCGCCTCGCCCTACCGGGTGCCGATCGCCCGCCTGGCGGCGGCGCAAGCGGCGTTGAGGGCGAGACCGTCATCCCGGACTTGATCCGGGATCAATGACCACCGCCGTTGCCGGACTTGCGCGGCCGGTGCGCAGCGCCCTTTATTTCCATCTCGGGACAAGCGAGACGAAGCGGCTGCGCCGCCCAAGCCTCTTTGTGCCTTGGTGATCTTCGTGCGAACCAAAACGACGAGCCAGGTCCGCCCCGCCGCTCGAGGCTGGCCCGGCGGCGATCCGCCCGCTTACTTGCTCGCGAACTGCCCCGGCTCGGCGCCGAAATGCTCCTTGGCATAAGCGCGGGCCGCGGTGGCGGTGGCGAAGGGCTCGTCGTGAAGAGTCGTCGTGACGATCGGATAGCCCTGGCCGTTGTAGCGCGTCTCGCGCAGGGTCAGCCGGACCTTGCCGTCCTCATCCTTGTTGATCAGGAAGGGCTTGATCGGGGTGCGGGTGCTGTCGGGGGTGCCGCCCATGGTTGGTCTCCTGTCCCGTTCTTCGGGACGATAACGTCGATTGAAGGTCTATCGTTTCGCGCCGGGCCGCCGGGCGCCGCTGTTCGGCCCCTGGCCGGGCGTGCGCTCACGGAAGATCAGCCGGCCCTTGGTCAGATCGTAGGGCGTCATCTCGACATGGACCCGGTCGCCGACCACCGAGCGGATGCGGAAGCGCCGCATCTTGCCGGCGGTGTAGACGATCACCCGATGCTGGTTGTCGAGCATGACGCCGAACCGGCCGTCCGGATAGATTTCGTCGATCTCGCCCTCGACGGTAAGCGTCGCTTCCTTCGCCAAAACTTGGTCTCCCTCGGCGCTCGCGGCCGGAAAATTTCGGATACCGCGCGAGCGAAGAGGTCGCGGGCGCGGGCGAGAAGCATGAAAGGGAAGGCGGGGCCGCGAGGCCGCAAATTCCGTCGCAGCGACGTCAGCCTCTTCTATGTAGGCGCTGAGGGGCGTTTTGGCAACTAAGTGGGACGGTCTTTCAACACCGGCCTGTCATCCTGAAGCGGTTTAAGACTGGGCACGCAAAACACGCGCGACGCGCTCTTGAGACCGGGATGCCATTCATGTCTACCCGCCGACGGTGAACGGAACCCAAGTCTCGACCAAAGAGCGCGATCCATCGGACCGGAGATCATCCAGCTTCGGGATCGGGGGCAGACGCGCCGCGCTTCACCCCCTAGATGGGGCCGATGGCCGCCGATCCGATTCCCACCGAGGTTTACGACACGTACTGGCGCTTCGCCGCCGAGCGGATGGCCACCTATCATCGGCGCTTGCGCGATCCTGTCGGCCCGTGGACCCAGGATCCGATCCTGCGCGCCTATCGCTTCACCAACGCCTATCGAGCCGCCGATCGGGTCAGCCAGTATCTGATCCGGCATGTCCAGTATCGCGATGATCGTCCCCAAGCGCCGGGGGAGGTTTTCTTCCGCACCTTACTGTTCAAGATATTCAACAAGATCGAGACTTGGGAACGGATCGAGACGGCCTTCGGTCCGGTCTCTTGGCAGTCGATCGACCTCAACCGGGTCTCGAAGCTTCTCGAGGAAGCGACTTACCGCGGTGCCCGCATCTACAGCGCCGCCTATATCATGCCTTCGCCAAACTTCGGCCACGCGCGCAAGCACGACAATCATCTCGCCTTGCTCGGCCGGATGATGGACGAAGGCCTGCCGGGCCGGCTGGCCCGCGCCCGGTCGCTAGAGGAATCCTATGGCGCCATTCTCGCCTTTCCCGGCCTGGGCCCGTTCCTCGCCTTCCAATATGCGATCGATCTCAACTATTCGACACTGACCGATTTCCCGGAAGGCGATTTCGTCGTCGCCGGGCCGGGGGCGCTGGACGGCCTTTCCAAATGTTTCGCGGACCCGCGCGGCCTCTCGGCGGAAGATCTCATCTACCGGATGGTCGACCGGCAGGAGCGGGAATTCGGACGCCTCGGCCTCGAATTCGATTATCTGTTCGGCCGCCGCCTCCAGCCGATCGACTGCCAGAACATCTTCTGCGAAATCTCCAAATATGCCCGCGTGAAGCACCCGGACGTGGCCGGCGTCGCCGGACGAACCCGGATCAAGCAGGGCTACCGCCCGGTCTCGAGACTGCCCGAGCCGCCGATGTTCCCTCCGAAATGGGGTCTGGAAGTGCCCGAAATGGAGATATCGGCGACAGACTTTCCCGTCGCGGCCCAGGGGCAGTTGCTCTAGGGGAGGGGCAGGAGGCGACCGAAGGCGGGATGCAGAATCAGGGGTTCTGGAACGACGCGACGATACTGGAGCGGCAACAGCTTGAGGCTGACCGCCAGACGCCGCTGATAACGCCTTTCGACCCCAAGCGGGTTCAGCCTGCGTCATATCGGCTTAGTGTGGGCAGTGAAATCTACATCTCGTCTCCGGCCAAGGACGGAAAATACCCGGCGCGAGAGCAGCTGAAGTCGGGAGAGGCGAGGGCCATTCCACCTGGGCAGTTCGCCTTCCTGATCACTCAGGAAACTGTGCACATGCCACGGGATGCGATCGGCTTCATCACCCTCCGACTGAAGCCGACCAAGTTCAAGGGCATCGTCAACGTCTCGGGATTTCATGTCGATCCCAGCTTCGAGGGCAAGCTGGTATTCACCGTCTTCAATGCCGGCCCGATACCCGTGCAGGTGGCATGCGGAGACCAGTGGTTCGAGATTTTCTTTTGCTATCTCAACGACGAATATAAGGGTGACGACAAGCCGGGCTGGGAGTCCATTCCGTCCGAAATATTGGTGCCCGGTCCCCTGATTACGATGGAGACGTTGAAGGACGATGTGGAGTCGCGGCTGCGCAAGGTCGAACGCGATAATTCCGTTCTGCGCTGGGCGATCACTCTGATCCTGACTTTCATGGTCGCCTTCGGCGTGAAGTCTTGCTCGACTCCCTCGCCTGCGGATAGCCGGGCCGGCAATTACGCGGCGGAGGAAATATGACGGGGGGCGGCAAGACGAAAGGGGCGAAAGCGTCTGAGCCCGATGGCTCGCAGGCTGGTACGGAAACCGACCCGACCGCGCCGACCGCAGCTCCTTCAGGAGAGATGACCGTCTCTCCAAGCGGAGCGGGGCAAGTCGAGGCGCCCGATCCGCCGATGTCGCCTATTCCGCCAGCGCCACCTGAGCCGCCATCGCCGCCGCCTGAGCCGCCATCGCCGCCGCCTGGGCCGCTTGAACCGCAAGCACCACCAGCACCGTCAGCTCCACGTGGGCC
>JBEVDE010000145.1:0-9699 GCA_040514175.1 Allosphingosinicella sp.
GTCGCCTTGGTAGGCTTTTACCCCACCAACTAGCTAATCTTACGCGGGCTCATCCCTAGGCGATAAATCTTTGGACTTACGTCATTATCCGGTATTAGCAGTCATTTCTAACTGTTATTCCGAACCTAAGGGCAGATTCCCACGCGTTACGCACCCGTGCGCCACTAGACCCGAAGGTCTCGTTCGACTTGCATGTGTTAGGCATGCCGCCAGCGTTCGTTCTGAGCCAGAATCAAACTCTCAAGTTAATGACCGACAACCACCCCGGGGGAAAACCCGAGGAAGAGGCCGGCATCTCTGGGAGCCGTTCCTGCACTTCACATATACTGTGGATATGTAACGAGACATGTAGGACCGATCCTGCGAAGCAAGCTTCATAGGAACGACCTTTGGAACGGCTTAGCTTTAACCGACCAACGACACCCAGAGGTTGTCGCTGACCGGGGCCGCCGCCCACATGTCCCTTCATCTAAACCGACAATGTCAAAGAGCCGCGACTTCCTCTCCCCTTTGACCGGGGCAACCGGGTTACCGATTGAGAAGACGCAGACGGGTCGGGCAAAACCGCCCCTCCGGTGAAGGGCCATATATGGAGGCTGTTTGCCCCCGTCAATGGCTTTTTTCGGAAACTTTCCGAAGCCTGGCGAAACCGCCAGACCGGCCTCGACATCCGCCGCGGCCGGGGCCGCGCCTGGGTTCGAAGCTGGAGAGTTTCCGAAAAAACGCGCTCCTCACGGACCGCGCCTCAGAAAGCCTATCTGGGTAGGGAGAACCCCGCCTTCAAGGCCTGTCGACAAAACATTCAAAGATGGCAACGACTTAGCTCCCGAAGGTGCCGAGCGCCGCCGACCGGTGGCTCCTCTAGGGGCGTCGCCGCCGGGTGGCAACCCCCCGAATCGGGCGGCCGTCAAAAAACCGTCACGCGCTCTGGATATAGGCGCGCATCGCTTCGGCTTCCTGCTCGATCCGGCTGATCCGGTAGGCGACGAGATCGCCGATCGAGACGAAGCCGATCAGCCGCTCCGAGTCGACCACCGGAAGATGGCGGATCCGGCGCTTGGTCATCTGCGACAGCGCGACCAGCACCGGCACCTTCGATTCGATGGTGATCGCCGGCGCCGTCATCACCCGGCTGACCGGCCAGTCGAGCATCGCCGCGCCGTCGCTCCTCAGGCAATAAATGACGTCGCGCTCTGACATGATGCCGACCACCCGCTCGCCCTCGAGGACCGGAAGCGCCCCGATTCTCTTCTCGGCCAGGAGCGCCACCGCGTCGCGCACCAGCGTCTCCGCCCCGACGCTGACGATGCCGGAGGGCTTGCCCTCGAGTATGGCGGCGATGGTCATGGGGCTTCACTCCTCTTTTTCGCCCGACTCGGGTTGAATCATCCCATGGCAGAGGCCCAAATGCAAAGCATGCCCCGCCACGATCCCATCCCGCCCAAGCCCGACGAGTCCACGCTCGCCTGGTCCCGCTACAAGACCATGATGAAGTGGATGGCGCTGGCCTCGGCCGTGGCCGCCGCTTTGGCCGTCGCCTGGCTCAAGGCGACGAGCGAGGCGATGCCGTGGCCGATGGTGCTGGCGACGGTCGCCGGAGTCGGCCTGTCGGTGATGCTCGGCACCGCCCTCATGGGCCTGGTCTTCCTGTCCGACCGGTCCGGCCATGACGAGGCCGCCTCGGGCCGGGAGGACAGGCCGTGAGCGAAGCACAGCTTGGCGAGGAACGGCGCGAGCCGATCCTTCGGGTGGTTCCGAGACCGGGCGACATCAACGCCAACGGCCATATTTTCGGCGGCTGGGTCCTCTCCCAGATGGACATCGCCGCCGGCATCGTCGCCTCTCGCCGGGCGGATGGGCCGGTCGCCACCGTCGCCATCGAGGCGATGGAGTTCATCGCCCCGATCCTGCTCCACGACATCATCTCGGTCTATGCGCGAATCGAGCGCACCGGCCGCTCGTCGATGGCGATCAGGATCGAGGTGATCGCCGACCGCGACCGCGGCAGCCGCCAGGTCAAGGTCACCGAAGGCGTCTTCACCTTCGTCGCCCTCGACTCGAGCAACCGCCCGCGGCCCCTGCCGAACCTCTGAAAAAAAAGCCCTCAGCTCGTCGTATAGGCGCCGACATACCAGCCGCCGCCCTGGTCGATGCACCATTCGGTCGTGACATCCTCGAAGGTGCAATAGACGCGGATCGACAGGCCGCCGCCGCCCTGCCAGGACGTGGCGGACACGGCTTCTCCGCTCGCCTTGAAGCTGCCGTCCGTCCAGCCGTTGCCGTCCCAGCACCGCTCGGTCACGTTGTAACCGTCGGTCGAATAGACGCGGATGTGAACCTGCCCGCCGCCGTCCAGCCAGTTTACCGCCGCCGTCGAGATCGGCGTGCTCGGAGTCGTCGCCATCGCTTCCCCCTCTTCGTGGATCCGCCGACGGTGAGCGAACCGACGCGGTCAGGCGAAGGTCGGGCATGCGGCCGCGATTCGCAATATTTTAATTACGGACGCGAACCGGTCGGCTCGCTTTACGATCCGCCGAACCGGTAGCGCAGGATGGCGCGGCCGTTGGCCGGGATCGTCACCGCCCACAAGGGGCGTCCGTCGCGGCGGCCGAGCTCGGTCTCGGAGACCAGCTTCATATTGCCCTCGCTCAGACGCGCCTCGAACCGCACCGGCGCCGGCTGGGCGTTGGTGACGGTCAGCTCCCATTCGCCGCCCTCCCCGGAGCCCGGGAAGAGCCTGACCGCCCGGGCGACGACCGAGGTTCCGGCCCCGACCGGAATCTCGACGTCCTCGCCGACGGCCTTGTCGGCGAGCGAGCCTCGCCCGAGCAGCAGCGGCCGGGCGCGGCCGGCGCCGAACAGCACCAGCCGTCCCGAAGGCAAGGGCAGGCCGAGCCCGTCGGCCGGCGTGTTGGTCGTCCGAAGGATCCGGGTCACCCCCAGGGCGCCGGGATTGGGCGCATAGGCGTCGAGCCGGTAGACCGTGTCGACCCTGACCCCCGGCTTCGAGAGCAAGGCGACCTGCTTCTGGCTTCGGGCGGCGACCGTCACCCGCTCGGGGATGCGGTAGAGCTTGAGATCGCCCAGATCCTCCTGCTGGGCCATCATCGCCGGCGCCGGCGGGGGCGGAGGCGGCGGCGCCTCCATCACCATAGGCATCGCCATGTCCATCATCATCCGCGAGCTGGTGACGACGATCTCCTCTTTCTCGAACACCTGCTCGCGAAGGTCGCTGGTGGTGGTGCCGGAGGGCCAGCATCGGAGCACGAGCGGCGGCGCCTGCGGCCGCCGCGGGCTGTAGGAGCTGCGGTTGATCCGGCCGGCGACGGCCTGGGTGTCGGCCTGGCGGAACCCGGTCTCGTCGCCATTGGCCAGGGTCAGCGAGGCGAACAGGTTCATCCGGGCGCCGTCGGGCGAAAGCTCGGCGACGTAATTGGCCTGCCAGTCGAAGCCGCTGGCGAGGTAGGAAAGGGTGACGGTCGCTCTGGCCGCGCGCGGGCTTCGCACCCGCACCGAGAGCGTCGGCTTGGCGGAAAGGCCGGCCGGCACCCGATCGTAGAGAAGGGTGGCGCGAAGACCGTCGCAGCGCAGCGCCTCGATCCCGTCGGGGGTCTCGAGCGCCACCGCCCCGTCGGCGCCGGAGCGGACCACCGCGTCCGTCTCGCGCACCGCGCCGGTCGCCAGTGAGGTCCGGCGCAGGTGGACCCGCCGTCCCAAAGACGAGTCGAGCAGGCTCGCCGGCGAGAGCAGCCAGGCGTCCTGGTTCTTCTCGACGACGCCGGCGGGAAAGCCGCTGACGATCGCGCTCTCCGGCAGGATCCCCCCCGCCACGCCCTCGAAGCGGATATCGGATTCCCCGGCCGGGATGTTCACCCGCCGGGTCTCGGTGACGAGGGCGAAGCCGTTCAGCCACTGGAGGTTCATCGCCTGGTCCGCCCCCCGCCCGGGGGCGCGGTAGACGGTGACGGCGACGGACTGGGGCCCGCGGGACGTCGCGACGGGCGGCGCGGCGCCCGCGGCCGCCGCGGCGCCGAGCAGAAGCCAGCCGAGAAGGGCGCGACTCACGCGTCCCGCCCGTCAGTAACGCGTGTCGAAGGTGGCGGTGACCGTCGCCTCGCCATTGGCGGGAACGGTCACCCGCCACAGCGTCTCCTCGGCGGAGCGCCGGGTGCTTTTCTTGCTCTCGTCGACGATTCGAACGTCGCCCCACAGGCCCGACTGGATGAGGTCGACGGTCACCGGCTGCGGCTTGGCGTTGCTCAGCGTGTAGCGCATCGTCGTGCGCCACCGGTCGTTCGACATACGCTCGCGTTTCTCGACCACCGGCTGGACCTTGACGTCGAACGCCTGGCCGGTGGTGATCGCTATATCGGAGCCCATCGGCGTGTGGCCGATCTGGTTCTCGCCGATGAACTGGGCGTTGCCGCGCGAATCCTTCATGTAGACCCGCACCGTCCCGGCCGGCAGAGCGTCGCCCAGCCCCTGCTCGCTCGAGCTCGAGAATTGCAGGACGGTGTCGGCGCTCGACGCCTCGGTGAGAGTCCCGAGCCAGCCGTTGCGGAAGACATAGGCGCGCCGCCCGGCCGCTCCGGCCACGTCGAGGAAGCTGACCTGCTTGGTCTGCTGGTTGGCGATCGTGGTCCGCTCTTTCAGCGGATAGAGATAGAAATCGCCGAGGCTCTCGCGGCCCGGCGTCTGGGTGCCGGGCCGGTTGCCGGGCGGCGGCGGCGGCCGGTAGCCGCCCTATTGATCGTAGCCGCTCCTGCCGCCGATCTCGCCGGCGACGAGCAGGGTGTCGGCATTGTCGAACGTGGTCCCGGTCGTATTGGTCAGGGTCACCCAGCCCTGGACGTCGATCCGGCCCGCGGCCTCGTCGAACAAGGTGACGTAATCCGCCTTCCAGCTCATGCCGGGCGTGAGATAGCTCAGGGTCACCGGCCGGGGGCCGGCGCGGGCGCTGTCCAGGGTCACCGACAGGGTCGGGCGGGCGCGCAGATTCTCGGGCACCCGGTCGAAAATGGCCCGCACCGGAAGGCCGTCGTCGCGAAGCACCTCGATCCGGTTGCCGATCTGCAGGACGACGCCGCCGTTGACCGCGAGCACCCTGGCGCGCTCGCGGGTCTCGGCGCCGGTGGCGGGGTTGGTGCGAAGCAGGGTGATGTCCTCGCCGACCGCTTTCTCCATCAGCTTGGACGGAGAGAGCAGGTCGAAGTCGAAATTCTGCTCGACGATCCCGACGCCCTCGGCGCTCAAGGTCACCGTCTCGGGGCTGATCTGGCCGGAGACGTTGGGAAATTCCTGGCGGGAGCGGCCGGCCGGCAGGTTCAGCGGCCTCGTGTCCTGCACAAGGGCGAGATTCTGGTTGTAGATGGTGACGGCGAGGTTGCCCGGCTCCGGCTGGGCCAGCCCCGGCCCCGAGAGGGCGGCGAGGCCCGCGGCAAGCAGTAGACGATGACGCATGGGCAGGCTCCCTGACTTCCGACGGCGGGGAACATGATACAATGTTACCTATCCGTCAACCGGTCAGGCGGCGGCCGAAACGAAAAGCGGCGGCCCCATCGGACCGCCGCTTCGATTCGTTTCGCCTTTGAAAGGCTCAGGCCGCGGGCGCGATGTCCGCGTCGCCGTCCTCGCGAGGGCGCCGGGTGCGGCGCCTCGGCGCCTTGGCCGGAGCATCGCCTTCGATCACCGCGATCGCCGGCGGAAGCACGTCGAGCGAGATCCGCTCGTCGGAATCGTTCTGGGCCTCGGCTCGGGGCTCGGACCGTTCGCGGCGAGGCCGGAAGCCCTCGGGACGGCGCTCGCCGTTGCGCTCCTCGCGCGGCTGGAACTCGCGGCGCGGCCGCTCCGCCGGCTCGGCGCGCTCCGTACGTTCGGCACGCTCCGGACGTTCGTTACGCTCGGGCCGGTCGTTGCGCTCGGGCCGGTCGTTCCGGTCCGAACGCTCGGTCCGGTAACCGCGGTCGTCGCGGTTGCCGCGATCCTCACGGTCGCGATTGTCGCGGTTGCCGCGGTCGTCGCGAATGTGGCGGTCGCCCTCATCCTCGTCGCCGTCGTCGCCGTCGGCGGCCATCGAATCGTCCTGATCCTCGTCCTCGTCGGATCCGTAATCGTCGCGAGTCCGGCGCTGCTCCTCGAAGCGGGCGCGATTCTCGTTGAGGACGCGATAATAATGCTCGGCGAACTGGAGATACCATTCCGACTGCACGCGGTCGCCCTGAAGCTGCGCGTCGCGCGCAAGCGACTTGTATTTCTCAAGCAGCTGGGCGGCATTGCCGCGCGAGCGGTTGTCCTGCCGGTTGCCCACATTGGACGACTGGTTCGGCGAACGCGGGCCGCTGCCCCCGCGGCCGCGACGGCGGCCGTTCTGACGATTGTTGATCAAATGTAGGTCCTCGTCCTCGTGGTCCTATTCACGCCACCGTGACAACCGGGCCCCTCCCGGCCGCTTTATTCTGCACGACACCCGGGCAGGGCCGCACACGCGGCCTCCGCCACCTCACGCTGCGAACGTCCTGAGACGTCTGAGCAATCGGGGGTCGGCGACGGATGGCCTCACGCATGCTTAGCTGTGAAGAGCCCCGTCCCTGACCCCTATGTAGCTATGACCGAACCGAAATCCAAGCGGAAAGATCATGACGTGGATTAACGGCTTAGCATCAGGCAACGCTCGATATTATTAAGGTCCCGGCGTGAGGATAAGGTTAAGCCCGAGCCTTCGAACAGCCGCGCCACCGAGTCCCGCTGGCCCGCCCCGAGCTCGAGGCAGGCGAGGCCGCCCGGGGCGAGCAGCCGCGGGATGTCCGGAGCCAGGCGGCGATATTCGGAAAGGCCGTCGGCCGCCGCGAACAGGGCCTGGTGCGGCTCCCAGTCCGCGACGTCGCGGGGAAGGTCGGCGCCGCTCTCGACGTAGGGCGGATTGCACAGAATGAGGTCGAACTGCCCGTCCAGGCCGGCGGCCCAGTCGCCGCGCCTGAAACGGGCGCGCGCGTCGAGCTCGAGGTCGATCGCGTTCAGCTCGGCCATGTCGAGCGCCTGTTCGGAGCTGTCGATGCCGAGGCCGTGGGCGCCGGGCCACTGGGCCAGAGCGGCGAGCAGCAGGGTTCCGGGGCCGGTGCCGAGATCGAGGATGGTCGCTGGACCGGTCTCGCCGAAATGGCCGACGGCGGCTTCGATCAGGGTTTCGCTGTCGGGCCGGGGGATGAGCACGCCCCGGCCGACGCTCAGCTCGATCGTCCAGAAGCCGCGGCGGCCGATGATGTAGGCGACCGGCTCGCCGGCTTCGCGGCGGGCGAGCAGGGCTTCGAACGATTCCGGAGCCTCGCCGGCCGCGTCGCCGAGCAGCATCGCCTCCCGCTCGATCCCCAGGGCGTGCGCCATGAGGAGTTCCGCGTCGAGTCGTGGCGTATCGCTATGTGGCGCGAGGCGCGTCGCCGCCTCACCGAGCGCAGTTCCAAGCCGCATCGACATTCAGCCTCGCTCGAGCTGGCCTAAATCCTCCCCTGCATTTGCAGGGGAGGGGGACCATGCGCAGCATGGTGGAGGGGCTTTGCTGAGTCCGAAAAGAACCCCTCCACCGCGCTTCGCGCGGTCCCCCTCCCCGCGAAATCGCGGGGAGGATTTTTCTTCACGCCTCATCCAGGCTCGCCAGGCGCTCGGCCTCGTCCTCCGAGATGAGCGCGCTGATCAGCTCGTCGAGCTGGCCTTCCAATATTTCGGGAAGTCGGTGAAGAGTCAGGTTGATGCGGTGGTCGGTCACCCGGCCCTGCGGGAAATTGTAGGTGCGAATGCGCTCCGAGCGGTCGCCCGAGCCGACCATCGACTTGCGCGCGCCGGCCCGCTCCGAGGCGAGGCGCTCGCGCTCCTGCTCGTAGAGCCGGGTGCGGAGCACCTTCAGCGCCTTGGCCTTGTTCTTGTGCTGCGACTTCTCGTCCTGCTGGATGACGACGAGGCCGGTGGGCAAATGGGTGATCCTGACCGCGCTGTCGGTGGTGTTGACCGACTGCCCGCCGGGCCCCGAGGAACGGTAGACGTCTATGCGCAGGTCGGCGTCGTTGATCTGGACGTCGACCTCCTCCGCCTCCGGAAGCACCGCCACCGTCGCCGCCGAGGTGTGGATGCGGCCGCCGCTCTCGGTCACCGGAACGCGCTGGACCCGGTGGACCCCGCTTTCATATTTCAACCGGGCGAACACGCCTTGGCCGCGGACCGAGGCGACCACTTCCTTATAGCCGCCCACTTCCGCCGAGCTGGCCGAGATCAGCTCGACCTTCCAGCCCTGGCTCTCGGCGTAGCGCTGGTACATTCGGAACAGGTCGCCGGCGAACAGCGCCGCCTCGTCGCCGCCGGTGCCGGCGCGAATCTCGAGCATGGCCGGCCTTTGGTCGGCGGCGTCGCTCGGGAGCAGCTTGAGCGCGAGGGCCCGCTCGGCCCCGGGCAGCCGCGACTGCAGGTCGGCGAGCTCCTCGCCGGCCATCTCGCGTATGTCGGGGCTGGGATCCTGGAGCATCTCGGCGAGCAGCTCGATCTCCGCGCGGATCCGGCGGACCTCGCGCGCGGCCGCGGCGACCGGCTCGATCTCGGCATAATCCTTGGACAGGCGGACGAACTCGTCGGGCGCTATTCCCCCCGACGACATCGCGTTCTGAAGCTCCTCGCGCCGCGCCTCGATCGCGGCGATCCGTTCGGCCGAGATGCCCGTCATCTCGATCCGCCGCCCGAAATGCCTTCGTAGACTCCGTCGATCGCTCGCAGAATTTCGTCCGCAAGCTGCTGCCGTTGATCCTCCTCGCCCCGATAATGAGTCAAATGAAGCCGCGGCTTCTGGGATTCGTCCCTCAGGAACAGGACGGCGGAAACATTCCTCTTGCGCGCATTCTCGACGCGCTTCTTGGCGTTGCCGCGGAACGAGAGGTCGGTCGAGATGCCGCTGCGCCTGAGCCTCATGGCCAGTGCGAAAGCTTCTCCCTCGAGCTCGGGCCGGTCGGGCACGACGGCGACTTCCGCGGCCCCGCTTTCGGGAATGTCGATCAGCATGCCGAGCCGCTCGATCCCCGCCGCCCAGCCGATCGCCGGAGTGAAAGGCCCGCCCAGGCTTTGCATGAGGCCGTCGTAGCGGCCCCCGGCGATCACCGCATTCTGGGCGCCGAGATCCTCGGTGACGAACTCGAAGGCGGTGTGGCGGTAATAATCGAGCCCGCGCACCAGCCGCGCATCGCGGGTCCAGACGATTCCCGCGGCGTCGAGGCCGCTGGTCACCCGGCCGAAATAGTCCGCCGCCTCGGGCGTCAGGAAATCGTCGACCACCGGCGAAGCGTCGACGATCGGCCAGTCCTGATGCTCCTTGCTGTCGAGGATGCGCAAAGGATTCTTCTCGAGCCTCTGCCGGCTCTCGGCGGACAGGTCGCCCCGATGATCCCGGAAATATTCGACCAGCGCGCCGCGCCAGGAGTCGCGGGTCTCCGGATCGCCGAGCGTGTTGAGCTTGAGGTCGACTCGCTCGCCGATGCCGAGCTCGGCGATCAGCTGGGCGCCCATGGCGATGATCTCGACGTCGGCCGAGGGCTCGCCGGCGCCGATGATCTCCGCGTCGAGCTGGTGGAACTGGCGGTACCGGCCCTTTTGCGGCCGCTCGAAGCGGAAGGCCGGGCCATGGGTGGCGAGCTTGACCGGAGCGTGCTGCTGCCAGCCTTCCGAGAG
>JBEVDE010000155.1:0-2781 GCA_040514175.1 Allosphingosinicella sp.
AGCGTCTGGAGCGTCATCGGGACCGGCCAGAACGGCACCTTCGCATGCGCTGCCAGCGCCATCACGAAGGAACCGGCGAGCACGAGAAGCACCTGGCCGAAGAGCCGGGAGGCCCCTTCTTCCGGCAGAGCGAGCGTCGCGAGCGGACGGGACAGGACAGCAGTGGACATGCAAGAGCTCCCTTCTCAAATTCACCAGCCCCCCGCGGGCCGGCGGTTTCGGCATAGCGCCTTCCGTGCTATCGGGCAACGGCCCACCCCCGGAGGCCCAGCCGGAGCCCGCCATGGCCCTTCAATTCGAAACCGCCTTCGAGCCCGACTACGGGACGCCCGTGCCGGTTGCCCCAGGCATCGTCCGAGTGACGGCGAACAATCCCGGGCCGTTCACCTTCCACGGCACCAACAGCTACGTCGTGGGCACGGAAGGACTCGCTGTCGTCGACCCAGGGCCGGACGACGAAGCCCACCTCGCAGCGCTGGTCGCGGCGATCGGGGGGCGTCCGGTCAGCCATATCCTGGTCACCCACACGCATCGCGACCACTCGCCGCTCGCCGGCCAGCTCAAGGCGCTCACCGGCGCCGTCACCGCCGCGGAAGGGCCGCATCGCCCGGCGCGCCCACTGCGGGTCGGCGAGGTGAACCCGCTCGACGCCGGCGCCGATATCGCTTTTCGGCCGGACCTGGCACTTGCCGACGGCGACGCCGTCTCCGGTGACGGCTGGAAGCTGGAGACGGTGCTGACACCCGGCCACACGGCCAATCATGCCGCCTTTGCGCTGGCCGGCAGCGGCGTGCTCTTCTCAGGCGACCATGTGATGGGCTGGGCGACCAGCATCGTGGCGCCCCCGGACGGGGCCATGGGAGACTATATGCGCTCGCTCGACAGGCTGCTGGCGCGCGACGACCGCCTCTTTTTGCCCGGCCATGGCGGGCCCGTTGCCGACCCGCAACCTTATCTGCGGGGGCTGAAGGCGCACCGCAAGATGCGCGAGCGAGCGATCCTGGAGCGCCTGGCGGCCGGCGACCGGACGCTTCCCGAGCTGGTCGGCGCCATCTACAGGGATGTCGATCCCGCTCTGCACGGCGCTGCCGCCCTGTCGGTGCTGGCTCATCTGGAGGATCTCGTGGCCCGCGGCCTGGTGAAGAGCGAGGGCGATCCGGCGCTCGACGGCCGCTTCGCGCCGGCCTGAGGTCACTCGGCGGGCGGCGCGCCCGCCTGGGTCGCCATTTCGGCATCGAGCTCGCCGAGAAAGCCGGCGACCCGCTCCGCATTGTCGCCGAGGTCCCGGTTGCCGTAGCGCGACGCCGAGCGCATGTCGACATAGGTGGTCCCGCCCTCGTCCGTCACGCGGATCGCAACGTCCGAGGGAAAGCCGAGGATGAAGGTGCGCGCCAAAGCCTCGACGGTCACCTCCGGATCGTCCAGCTCGCCGCGGGGATCGCTCAGGAGCCGCCAGCCGTGGCGCTCGATGAGGTTCAGGACCGTCGCCAGCACGCGGTCGTCCGGCGCCGCGTAGCGGCGGCCGGTGACCTCCGGATATGCCTCGGCCTGCAGGCGCGCGGATGCGCCGCCGATCGGGCGGATGGGGTTCATTCCGAAGGTGCGGTCGCCGACGGCACGGACGAAGCGCGGCGGATCAACCGTGTCGGTGGAGACGTCGTTCAGGGGCGGCCGCGTCAGCCCCCAGAACAAGGCCAGGCCGAACGGCGCCAGGACGGCGAGACCGACGAGGGTCCCCTTGGCAATATCGGCCGCGCCGAGGTCGCCGCGCGTCCACACCCGGCGAAAGCTCAGCGACGCGAAGACCAGCGCCAGCACGGCCAGCGCGGCCGTCAGTGCCAGCACCGAAAGGAAGTCGCCGGTCTGCAGGAGACCGAAGCGATGGGCCGCACCTGCGACGAGCAGGAGAACAGCGGCAAAGTAGGCGGTGAGCCGGGACCAGCCGGCCAGGCGCGAGGTTCGCTGCTCGATATGGACCGTCATCGCCTCCGGCCGCCTCAGGGTCGCTCGGCGCTACATAGCCATTCCGCCCGGGAGAGGGAATAGGCGCTGTCGCTCAGTCGGTCGGCAGGCGATAGTCGCGGAACTGCTCGCGAAGCGTCGTCTTCTGGATCTTGCCGGTGGCGGTGTGGGGGATCTCGTCGACGAAGGCGACGTCGTCCGGCATCCACCACTTTGCCACCTTTCCCTCCATGAAGCCGAGGATCGCCTCCTTGGCAGGCTGCCGTCCCGGTTTCCTCACGACGACCAGCAGAGGACGCTCGTCCCAACGGCTGTGCCTCACCCCGATGACCGCTGCCTCGGCGACGTCCGGATGGCCGACGGCCAGGTTCTCCAGGTCGATGGTGGAGATCCATTCGCCGCCCGACTTGATCACGTCCTTGGCGCGGTCGGTGATCTGCATGTAGCCGTCGGCATCGATATGGGCGACATCGCCGGTGTCGAACCAGTTCTCATGGTCGAACTGCTCCTTGCCGGCGCCGCCGTAATAGGCGCGCGCCACGCCCGGGCCGCGCACCTTGAGGCGGCCGAAGGTCCGGCCGTCCCAAGGATGCTCGTGATTGTCGTCGTCGGTGACCTTCATTTCCACGCCGAACGGCGGAAAGCCCTGCTTGGCCTGCACGGCCAGCCGGTCATCGCCCGTCAGCACGGCCTGGCCTGGCTTCATCGTGCCCAAAGTCCCCACCGGCGACATCTCGGTCATCCCCCAGGCGTGGATCACCTGGACGTCGAACTCGTCCTGGAAGCGCTTGGTCATGGCCGTAGGGCAGGCCGAGCCGC
>JBEVDE010000158.1:0-5616 GCA_040514175.1 Allosphingosinicella sp.
GGAACTGGCCCGGGGCGTGGCCGTCGGTGAGGACGCGCTGGCGAAGCGAGGGCTCGAGCATCTTGCTCGCCCAAGCCTGGCCGTAAGCGATGAAGAAGCGCTGGTCGCCGGTGAAGCCGTCGATGACCGGCGCCTCCTTGCCGCCCAGCGATGCGCGATAGGCGTCGTAGGTGGCGGAGAGCCCGGCGACGTCGGCGATATTCTCGCCCAGGGTAAGCTTGCCGTTGACGTGAAGGCCGGGCAGCGCCTCGTAGGAATCATATTGCGCGGCGAGCGCGGTGCCGGCCTGCTGGAAGCGCGCGAAATCGGCCGGGGTCCACCAGTTGCGGAGACGCCCGGTCGAATCGAACAGGGCGCCGTTATTGTCGAAGCTGTGACTGATCTCGTGGCCGATGACCGACCCGATCGCGCCATAGTTGAAGGCGGCGTCGGCCTGGGGATCGAAGAAGGGCCGCTGGATGATCGCGGCGGGGAAATTGAGAGCATTCTGGACCGGCAGGTTGACGGCGTTGACCAGCTGCGGCGGCATCCACCATTCGTTGCGGTCCATCGGCTTGCCGATCTTCGAGATCTGATGGCGATATTCGGCGAGGCCCGCATTCTTCTGATTGGCATAAGCGTTGTCGCCGGCGATCCGCAGGGACGAATAGTCGCGCCACTGGTCAGGGTAGCCGACGCCGACGACGATCGAGCGAACCTTCTTCAGCGCCTCTTCCTTGGTCGAGGGCGCCATCCAGTCGATCGCCTCGACCCGGCGGGCGAAGGCGGCCTTGATGTTGTCGACCATGCGCTGGACCTCGGCCTTGGCCGAGGCTGGGAAATATTTATCGACATAGGCCTTGCCGACCGCGTCCTGGAGCGCGTTGCTGACCGCGTTCAGGGCGAGCTGGTCGCGCGGCCGCTGCTGCGGAGTGCCGGAAAGCGCGGTTCCGTTGAACGCGAAGCTCGCGTCGCGGATCGGCTTGGGCAACACGTTCGCCTGCTGGCTGAGGGTGTGGAAGGCGAGCCATTCCTTCCAGCTCTCGAGCGGCTCGGAGCCGACCAGAGCCGCGAGCTTGGGGATCGCGCCGCCGTGATAGGCCTGGAATTTGGGCGCGTTGCCGAGCTGCGCGGCGCCCAGCAAGGCGGCCCAGTCGAGGCCCGGCGCCCGCGCCTCGAGGTCGGCTCGGCTCCACACCTGGGCGCCCTTGGCGAAATCCTCGCTCTCCTCGCGGGTGGCATGGGCGCGGGCGATCTTCGTCTCCAGATCGAGAACGCGCTTCGCCGCGCCCTCCGCGTCGGCGGCGCCCGCCGCTTTCATGACGGTGGCGATGTAGGCGCGATACTGGTCGCGCAGCCCGGCCATCTTGGAATCGCCGGAGATGTAATATTCGCGCTCGGGAAGGCCGATCCCACCCTGCATCAGATAGGGCAGGGTCTCGCCCGGAGTCGAAAGGCCCTGGGTGACGAAGATTCCGAACAGATTCTCCGTCTGGTAATTGGTCGCGTTGAGCGGGTCGGTATCGGCGCGCAAGGTGCCGCCGATCGCCGCGCTGAGCTGCTTCTTGTCGGCGATCGCCGCGATCGCATCGAGGTCAGCCCTGGCGGGGGCCATGCCGGCGCGGTCGATCGCGTCGGTGTTCAGATAGGCGTTGTAATAATCGGCGATCATCGCCTCGCCGCTCCCCGCCGCGGGCTTCGAGCCGAGGATCGAGCTCAGCAGCTCGCGGGTCTGCCGTTCCCGCTCCTGGTCGGCGAGGTAGAAGCCGCCGATGCTCGAGCGGTCCTTGGGGATCGGCGTGTTCCTGACCCAATTGCCGTTGGCGTAACCGAAGAAATCGTCGCCGGGCGCCACCGACTTGTCCATCGAGGCGGGGACGATGCCGACCGCCGTGCCGGCCGTCTGCGCCGAGTCCGCGCTCCCGTTGCCGGGGCCGGCCGGCGAGCAGGCGGCGGTGACGAGGAGCAAAGCGAGGAGGGCGGAGCGTTTCATAACGAAGCCTTTCGAAGCGCTGATATTCGGCAAGGCGGGCCTTATAGGCGGCTTTCCACGCCGCGCCAGCGCTTCCCAACCCGCCGCTCAGCCGTTAGTCAGCCTCGCCATGACGGGAGCAGCGTAAATGAGCAAAAGCGGGATAGGTCACGCGGAAATGGGGCCGGCATGAGCTCCGAGATGCTCTTCATCCTGCAATGGTATGGCGCCATCGCCGCCGCCATCGCCGCCTTGACCGTCGCGCTCGATGTGGGGCGGCGGCCGACCGGCTGGGCCTTCGTCCTGTTCACCACCTCGTCGGTGGCCTTCATCCTCTACGGTTTTCTCGACCCGCGGCCGGAGGAAGCGATCGCCAGCCTCAACGTCCTTTTGTTCTTCATCAACCTGTTCGGAGTCTATCGCTACCTGATCCGCAAGCGCGCGCCCGGAGCGCCGGCGTGACCCAAATCGTCTCGAAGATCGACGCCGAGTCGGAGGCTTACCGCAAACATGCCGCGCACAATCGCGGGCTTGCCGAAGCGCTCCGGGCGAAGGTCGCGGGGTGCGCGCTGGGCGGTCCGGACAAGCATCGGGAGCGCCATGTCTCCCGCGGCAAATTGCTTCCGCGCGACCGGGTGACCCGGCTGCTCGATCCCGGCTCGCCCTTTCTCGAGATCGGCCAGCTCGCCGCCAACGGCATGTACAAGGATGAAGCGCCGGGCGCTGGGATGATCGCCGGCATCGGCCGGGTCTCGGGCCGGGAGACGATGATCGTCGCCAACGATCCGACGGTGAAGGGCGGCGCCTATTTCCCGACGACGGTGAAGAAGCATCTGCGCGCCCAGGAGATCGCGATTCAGAACCGTCTGCCCTGCGTCTATCTGGTCGACAGCGGCGGCGCCAATTTGCCCCATCAGGCGGAGGTTTTCCCCGACCGCGAGCATTTCGGGCGGATCTTTTACAACCAGGCGCAGATGTCGGCGGAAGGGATCGCCCAGATCGCCTGCGTGATGGGCAGCTGCACGGCGGGCGGCGCCTATGTGCCGGCGATGTCGGACGAGAGCGTCATCGTCCGCAACCAGGGTACGATCTTCCTCGGCGGCCCGCCGCTTGTGAAGGCGGCGACTGGGGAGGTGATCTCGGCCGAGGATCTCGGCGGCGGCGACCTCCACGCGCGCAAATCGGGCGTGGTCGACCATCTCGCCGAGAATGACGAGCATGCGCTGGCGATCGTCCGAAGCATCGTCGGGCGGCCGAACACGGTAAAAGCGGTCGATCTCGACCTCGCCGAGCCGGTCGAGCCGAAGCTCGATCCGGAGGAATTGTACGGCATCGTCCCCGACGACGTGCGCACGCCCTACGACGTGCACGAGGTGATCGGGCGGATCGTCGACGGTTCCGACTTTCACGAGTTCAAGGCGCTCTACGGGAGCACTCTGGTCTGCGGCTTCGCCCGCATCTGGGGCATGCCGGTGGCGATCCTCGCCAACAACGGCATCCTCTTCTCCGAGAGCGCCCTGAAGGGCGCCCATTTCATCGAGCTCGCCTGCCAGCGGCGCACGCCTTTGCTCTTCCTCCAGAACATCTCCGGCTTCATGGTCGGCGGCAAATATGAAGCGGGGGGGATCGCCAAGGACGGCGCCAAGCTCGTCACCGCGGTGGCGACCGCGCAGGTGCCCAAGGTCACCGTGCTGATCGGCGGAAGCTTCGGCGCGGGGAATTACGGCATGAACGGCCGCGCCTACGGCCCGCGCTTCCTGTTCACCTGGCCGAACAGCCGGATCAGCGTGATGGGCGGCGAGCAGGCGGCGAGCGTGCTGGCGACGGTGCACAAGGACGCGGACAGCTGGACGCCCGAGCAGGCCGAGGCTTTCAAGGCCCCGATCCGCCAGCGTTACGAGGACGAGGGCAACCCCTATTACGCGACCGCGCGCCTGTGGGACGACGGCATCATCGATCCGGTGCAGACGAGGGACGTGCTGGGCCTCGCGTTCAGCGCCTGCCTCAACGCGCCGATCCCGGAGCGCGCGCGCTTCGGGATTTTCAGGATGTGATCGCTATGGACTGGCTTTTCAAACCCATCGCCACCAGCAATTACTTGGTTGCCTGTGCCAACATTGTTGCACTCGCCACAGCTGCCTATTTTGGATATAAATCAATCAAGTGGATATCTAACCTTGCCATTAGTATTTATAAAAATCGAGTTAAAGAATTCCTAAGACAGCAACGGCAGCTCGCTGATAATACGGCTGATATCTGCGTCGATGTACCATCCTATTTCATAGCAGTCGTGGTTAGACGCGGGGTAATTATCACAATCTGTGTGATCATGCTAATCACAAATACGATTAGACTAAACGCTATTCATACTTATAGGCACGCAGGAGAAATGACTTCGTTGCCTATGTGGATTAGTGGAGATAAAGAATATAACTTTTACTCATTGGGTCTTGCGCTTTTTCTTTTGATATCCTTTTTTTATCTAAACAGTTTAGTGGCTTTATCAAATCGAGTGAGGAGGCGGGTCGCGGTCAAGTTTAGTTCACGACCGGCAGTTTCGGTTGACGGCGAGGCTGAGCGTACGTGATCCGCTCATTGCTCATTGCCAACCGCGGCGAGATCGCGTGCCGGATCATCCGGACCGCCCGGCGCCTCGGGGTTCGCACCGTTGCCGTCTTTTCAGACGCCGACCGGCATGCGCTCCATGTCCGCGAGGCGGACGAAGCGGTGCCTATCGGCGCCTCGCCGGCGCGGGAAAGCTATCTCGTCGGTGAGAAGATCCTCGCCGCCGCCGAGGCGACCGGGGCCGAGGCGATTCATCCCGGTTACGGCTTCCTCTCCGAAAATGCCGACTTCGCCGAAGCGGTCGAGGCGGCGGGGCTGGTCTGGGTCGGGCCGAAGGCTTCGTCGATCCGGGCGATGGGGCTGAAAGACGCGGCGAAGAAGCTGATGAGCGCGGCCGGGGTGCCGGTCACGCCGGGCTATCATGGCGAGGACCAGGAACCGGAGCGGCTTCAGGCCGAGGCCGACGCGATCGGCTATCCGGTGCTGATCAAGGCGGTGGCGGGCGGCGGCGGCAAGGGGATGCGCAAGGTTAACGCCTCGGGCGAGTTCCAGGAGATGCTGGCCTCGTGCAAGCGCGAGGCGGCGGCCTCGTTCGGCGACGACCGGGTGCTGATCGAGAAATATGTCGAGCGGCCGCGCCATATCGAGGTCCAGGTGTTCGGCGACGGCCGCGGCAACGTCGTCCATCTGTTCGAGCGCGACTGCTCGCTCCAGCGGCGCCACCAGAAGGTGATCGAGGAGGCGCCCGCGCCGGGGATGGACGAGGCGACCCGGGCCGCCGTCTGCGAGGCGGCGGTGAAGGCGGCCAAGGCGGTCGATTATCGCGGGGCGGGGACGATCGAGTTCATCGCCGACGCTTCGGAAGGGCTGAGGGCCGACCGCATCTGGTTCATGGAGATGAACACCCGTCTCCAGGTCGAGCATCCGGTTACCGAGGCGATTACCGGCCAGGATCTGGTCGAATGGCAGCTGCGGGTGGCGAGCGGCGAGGGCCTTCCGCTTCGCCAGGAGGAACTCGCGATCACGGGCTGGGCGATGGAGGCCCGGCTCTATGCCGAGGATCCGGCGCACGAATTCCTGCCCTCGACCGGGCGGCTCGA
>JBEVDE010000224.1:0-4973 GCA_040514175.1 Allosphingosinicella sp.
GCACTCGATCGATTTGATCGTCACCGGAGCGTCGGCGAGGTCGAGGGTGCAGGCCGCCTCGCAGGGCGCGGGACACACCCGCCCGGTGAATTCCGGGAAATTGTTCGTCTCGTGAAGACGGTCCAGCGCCGCCCGCCAGTCGTCCAGATCGACGAGCGCGTTCCAGTCCGGGATCAGATTGTTCACCGGGCAGCCGGAATGGCAAAAGGGAATGCCGCAATCCATGCAGCGCGACGCCTGGGCGCGGGTTTCGGACTCTGGCGGCGGGTGCGAAAACTCGCGCCAATGCCTGATCCGCTCGCTCACCGGCGCGACCCCCGGTTCGCGGCGCTCTATCTCGAGGAAGCTCCTGACCCGGCCCATCGCCCTTACTCCGCCGCCATGGTGATGGCCTCGTCGGCCTCGAAGGCGTTCGCCCGCGCCTCGAGCAGGGCGCGCCGATATTCGGTCGGGACGACCTTGACGAAGTGCCGGAGCGCCCGCGGCCAGTCGCCGAGCAGGGCCCGGGCCCGGGCGCTTCCGGTCGCGGCCTCGTGCGCCTCCACCAGCGCGAGCAGCCTTTCCGCGTCGAACCGCAAAGGGTCGCCCAGGTCGACATGAGGCTCACCGGCCGAATCGATCCGCTCGAGCTCGATACCCCCGTGATTGCACTGGGCCGCGAGGCGATCCTCCGGGTCGTAGACATAGGCGATGCCGCCCGACATGCCCGCGGCGAAGTTGCGCCCGACCGGCCCGAGTATCGCCACGACTCCGCCGGTCATATATTCGCAGGCATGATCGCCCGCGCCCTCCGCGACGGCGATCGCTCCGGAATTGCGGACGGCGAAGCGTTCGCCGGCGACTCCGTTGAAATAGGCTTCGCCGGCGATGGCGCCGTAAAGCACCGTGTTGCCGACGATGATGTTGCCGGCGGCGTCGCGTCCAGCCTCGGCCGGCTGCCGGACGACGATGCGGCCGCCTGAAAGGCCCTTGCCCACATAATCGTTGGCGTCGCCGGTCAGCTCCAGAGTGACGCCGCGGGCGAGGAACGCGCCGAAGCTCTGGCCGGCCGTGCCGCGCAGTCGAATGAGGATGGTGTCGTCGCGAAGGCCGTTATGGCCATAGCGGCGGGCGATCTCGCCCGAGAGCATCGTTCCGACGCTTCGGTCGACGTTGCGAACCGCGCGCTCGATCAGGATATCGGAGCCGTGATCGAGCGCCGGGCGCGCCTCCTCGATCAGGCCGCGATCGAGCACCGGGCCGAGATCCCGCTCCTGCCGCTCGCTGTTCCAACGCGCCTCGCCGTCCGCGACGTCCGGCGCGTGGAGCAGCCGTACAAGATCGACGCCGCGGGCCTTCCAATGGTCGATGGCCTGTTCCGCATCGAGCAGCTCGGGGCGGCCGATCATCTCGTCGAGCCTGCGCACGCCGAGCGAGGCCATGATCGCGCGCAGCTCCTCGGCGACGAAGAAGAAATAGTTGATCACATGCTCCGGAGCGCCGGTGAAACGCTCGCGAAGCACCGGATCCTGGGTGGCGATGCCTACGGGGCAGGTGTTCAAATGGCATTTGCGCATCATGATGCAGCCCGCGGCGACGAGCGGGGCGGTCGCGAAGCCGAACTCGTCCGCGCCGAGGATGGCGGCGATCGCGACGTCGCGCCCGGTGCGCAGGCCGCCGTCCGCCTGGACCGATATGCGGCCTCGAAGCCGGTTCAGAACCAGGGTCTGCTGGGTCTCGGCGAGGCCGATCTCCCAGGGCAGGCCGGCATGTATCAGGGAGGTCAGCGGGGACGCGCCGGTGCCGCCCTCGAAGCCGGAGATGGTGACATGGTCCGCCCGCGCCTTGGCGACTCCCGCGGCGACGGTTCCGACGCCGACCTCGGACACCAGCTTGACCGAGATCCGGGCGCGCTCGTTCACGTTCCTCAGGTCGAAGATGAGCTGCGCCAGGTCTTCGATCGAATAGATGTCGTGATGCGGCGGCGGCGAGATCAGGCCGACTCCCGGAGTCGAGTGGCGGACCGCGGCGATGTGGCGGTCGACCTTGTGGCCGGGAAGCTGGCCGCCCTCGCCGGGCTTGGCGCCCTGCGCGATCTTGATCTGGAGATCGTCGGCATTGACCAGATATTCGGCGGTGACCCCGAACCGGCCGGAGGCGATTTGCTTGATCGCCGAACGCCTCGAATCGCCGTTCGCCATGGGTTCGAAGCGATCCGCCTCCTCGCCGCCCTCGCCGGTATTCGAGCGGGCGCCGATCCGGTTCATCGCCACGGCGAGGGTCGAATGGGCCTCGCGGCTGATCGAGCCGAAGCTCATCGCGCCTGTAGCGAAGCGCCTGACCAGAGCCGAAGCGGGCTCGACCTCGTCCAGCGGCACGGGCGGGCCCGCGGGCTTGAGGCGCATCAGCCCTCGAAGGGTGAGCAGCCGCCGATTCTGCGCGTTGGTCGCCTCCGCGAAGGCGCGATACTTGTCCGGCAGATTGCCGCGGACGGCGTGCTGAAGGTCGGCGACATTGTCCGGAGTCCAGGCGTGCGATTCCCCCTTGATCCGCCAGGCGTAGACTCCGCCGGGGTCGAGTATCTCGCTGGGCCTCAGCCAGGCGGCGGAATGGCGGCGGACCGCTTCCTCGGCGATTTCCTCGATCCCGACGCCCTCGATGACCGTCGACGTGCCGGTGAAATATCTCTCGACGAAGTCGGAGGAGAGGCCGATCGAGTCGAATATCTGGGCGCCGCAATAGCTCTGGTAGGTGGAGATGCCCATTTTGGACATGACCTTCAAAAGCCCCTTGCCGATCGCCTTGATGTAGTTGCGCGCGCCCGCCTCGCCGGCGCCCAGCGCCTCGAGAGTCTCAAGCGCCAGATAGGGATTGATCGCCTCCGCGCCATAGCCCGCGAGGACCGCGAAATGATGGACCTCGCGCGCCTCTCCGGTCTCGACGACGAGCCCCGTCTGCATCCTCAGGCCCTGGCGGATGAGATGGTGATGGACCGCTCCGGTGGCCAAAGCCGCGGGGATCGGGACGCGTCCGGCCGAAGTGGCCCGATCCGACAGGATCAGCAGGTTGATGTCCGCGAGCACCGCCTCGGTCGCCTCCCAGCACAGGCGCTGCAGGGCCGCTTCCAGCGCCGTGCCGCCGCATCCGGCGGGCCAGGTCGAATCGAGGGTCGCGGTCTTGAAGGCGCCGTCCACGGCGTCGTGGATGGAGCGGATCTTCTCCAGATCCCCGTTGGTGAGGACGGGCTGAGCGACCTCGAGCCGCTTGAAGGCGCCGGCCTGGTGGCCGAGCAGATTGGGCCTCGGGCCGATCATCGACACGAGCGACATCACCATGGACTCGCGGATCGGGTCGATCGGCGGGTTGGTCACCTGGGCGAAGTTCTGCTTGAAATATTCGTAGAGCAGCTTGGGACGGGTGGAGAGGATCGCGACCGGCGTGTCGTTGCCCATCGACCCCAGCGGATCGTCACCCTGGCCGGCCATCGGCACCAGGAACAGCTTCAGATCCTCGTCCGTATAGCCGAAGGCCTGCTGGCAGCGGCGCAGGGCCTGCGGGTCGGCCGACCTTTTGACGGCGGCCGCGGCGGAAGGAAGCTCCTCCAGCTTGAACTGGGTGTCGCTCAGCCATTCCCCGTAAGGCGCGGCATCGGCCAGGCTCGTCTTGATCTCCTCGTCCTCGACGATCCGGCCCTGCTCGAGATCGATGAGCAGCATCCGCCCCGGCTGAAGCCGCCATTTGCGGACGATCTTTTCTTCGGCGACGGGCAGCACCCCGCTCTCGGAGGCGAGGATGACCCGGCCGTCGTCCGTGACCGAGAAGCGCGCCGGCCTGAGTCCGTTGCGGTCGAGCGTCGCGCCGATCTGCCGGCCGTCGGTGAAGGCGATGGCGGCCGGACCGTCCCACGGTTCCATGAGCGCCGCGTGATATTCGTAGAAGGCGCGGCGGGCCGGCGCCATCTGGCTGTGGCCGGCCCAGGCCTCCGGAACCAGCAGCATCATCGCATGGGCGAGCGAATAGCCTCCCGCGAGGAGGAGCTCGAGCGCGTTGTCGAGGCTCGCCGAATCCGACTGGCCGTGCGGGATAAGCGGCCACATCTTGGCGAGGTCGGCGCCGAGCAGCGCCGATTCCATCGTCCGGCGGCGGGCGTTCATCCAGTTCACGTTGCCGCGCAGGGTGTTGATTTCGCCATTGTGCGACAGGAAGCGGAAGGGGTGGGCCAGCCGCCAGGACGGAAAGGTGTTGGTCGAGAAACGCTGGTGAACCATCGCCAGCGCCGACATCGTCAGCGGATCCTCCAGGTCCCGGTAGAAGGCGCCGACCTGGGTCGCGAGCAGCAGGCCCTTGTAGACGATCGTCCGGCTGGAGAAGCTGGCGATGTAGAAATCGACGAGGCCCGGCAGCCGCCTGGCTTCGGCGATGCCCTTCAGCGGATTGAGGGTCTGCTTGCGGATGACCAGAAGCTTGCGCTCGAAAGCATCCTGATCGCGAACGCGCGGGCCGCGCGCCACGATCGCCTGGCGGATGCAGGGCATGGCCGAGGCGACGGCCGGGCTCATTCCCGCCGAATCGACCGGCACGTCGCGCCAGCCGAGCAAAATCTGTCCCTCGATCTCGACGAAGCGCTCGAGCTGCGCGGCCGCGGCCTCGCGCGCGGCCTCGTCGCGCGGGAGGAAGCACATCGCCACGGCATAGTCGCCGGGGGGCGGCAGGCTGAGCGACCGCGCTTCGGCCCAGCCGCGGAAAAGGGCGTCGGGAATCTGGATCAGGCAGCCGGCGCCGTCGCCGATCAGCGGGTCGGCGCCGACCCCGCCTCGATGGTCGAGAGCGGCGAGGATCCGGAGGCCGTCGCGGACGATGGCGTGCGATTTCTCGCCATTGATGTTGGCGACGAAGCCGATTCCGCAGGCGTCCTTTTCGTGGCGCGGGTCGTAGAGGCCCGTCGCCTCAGGAGTGCTGCTGAAGCGCGAGAAGGCTGGCGTGACGCTCATGCG
>JBEVDE010000242.1:0-2984 GCA_040514175.1 Allosphingosinicella sp.
TCGACGCTTTGGGCCTGATGCTCGACGACCAGGCCGCTTTCGCCGCGCTCGCCACCAAGCTTCTGCGCGACCTCGAGCTGATCGAGGGCGAGGCGGATGCCGAAAGGGACCCCGATGCCGGCGAGGAGGGCGAGGGCGACGACCGGGACCCGGGCGACGAAGGCGACAGCCAGGACGAAGCAGACGAAGGCGGCGCCTCGGGCGAGGCCGAGATCAGGGCCGAGCAGGGCGAGGCCGGCGAGGAGGAAGGCGAGAGCGACTGGTCCGAGGAGGAGATGGCCGAGGGCGAGGAGGGCATGGGCGAGGAAGGCGAGGAGGGGATGCTCCCGGTCCGCCCCAACCGGCCCCTCTCCGACCTTGCGCCGCAATTCGACTATCGCATCTTCACCCAGAAGTTCGACGAGGTCGTCGAGGCGCCGGAGCTTTGCGACGAGGAGGAGCTGGGGCGGCTTCGAGCCTATCTCGACCAGCAGCTCGTCCATCTCCAGAGCGCGGTCACCAAGCTCGCCAACCGGCTCCAGCGCCGGCTGATGGCGCAGCAGAACAGGAGCTGGGACTTCGACCAGGAGGAGGGCCTTCTCGACGCCGCCCGGCTGGCCCGGGTGATCGTCAACCCGGCCCATTCGCTGAGCTATAAGATCGAGCGCGAGACCGAGTTTCGCGACACGATCGTCTCCCTGCTCATCGACAATTCGGGCTCGATGCGCGGCCGGCCGATCTCGATCGCCGCCATCTCCGCCGACATCCTCGCCCGGACGCTCGAGCGCTGCGGAGTCAAGGTCGAGATTCTGGGCTTCACCACCCGCGCCTGGAAGGGCGGCCAGGCGCGCGAGACCTGGCTCGCGGCCGGGCGCCCGCCCGGTCCGGGCCGGCTCAACGATTTGAGGCACATCGTCTACAAGGCGGCCGACGAGCCGTGGCGGCGGGCGCGCAAGAATCTCGGGCTGATGATGCGCGAGGGGCTTTTGAAGGAGAATATCGACGGCGAGGCGCTGTTATGGGCCCACAACCGGCTGATCGCCCGGCCGGAGGAGCGGCGGATCCTGATGGTCATCTCGGACGGCGCGCCGGTCGACGATTCGACCCTGTCGGTCAATTCGGGCACCTATCTGGAGCGGCACTTGCGCCAGGTGATCGGCTGGATCCAGGCCCGCTCGCCGGTCGAATTGGTCGCCATCGGCATCGGCCACGACGTCACCCGCTATTACGACCGGGCGGTGACGATCATGGACGCCGAGCAGCTCGGCGGGACGATGATCGAGCAATTGGCGGCGCTGTTCGACGGACCGTAAATCCTCCCCATCGCAGATGGGGAGGGGGACCGCCCGAAGGGTGGTGGAGGGGTAGAAGGCGCTGACCTGAGAGGTTCGCGCGCACCCCACTTCCTCGTCAGCTACCCCTCCACCAGGCTTCGCCTGGTCCCCCTCCCCACGCTTCGCGTGGGGAGGATGTAAGAAGGGCCGGCCTCCTTTCGGAAGCCGGCCCCGCCCTCGATACACTACGCGAGGGTAAGCTTGCTCAGCGGCAGCCCGACTTCTGGATCGACCGGCCGGCGAGCGCGCCGATGGCGCCGCCGAGGATCGCTCCGGTGGTGCCCGAGCGGCCGCGATAGCGGTCGCGGGTCACTTCGCGGCCGAGCAACGCGCCGGCGACTCCGCCGACGATTGTGCCGGTCGTGCCCTTGCAGCGGCGGCCGTTGTAGCGGACGTTGCTGCGCCCGTAATAACGCTGGTCGTAGCGGCCGTAGCGGTCGCCGCTATAGCCCTGCTGATAGCGGCCGCTGTCGTAATAGCCGCTGCGGTGGCTGGCCTGCGCGGCGGCCGGAACCAGGGTGAGCGTGGCGGCGGCCGCGGCCGTGGCGAGACTGAGCTTCCTGAACATTCTGAACTCCTTCCGCGATGGCGAACTGGCCACCGGCATGAGGAAGGTTATGCAGGGGCCGGATTGAGCCGCTCCTGAATGGGGTCGTAATCCGGCGTTCAGGTGCTTCGCCGGGAAACGATCACGCCAGAGCGGCCTGCTTCTCGGCCGCGATGCGGTCGAGCTCGGCGCGGCTCTTCTTCTCCGCGGCGGATTTGAGCTGGCCGCAGGCCGCCATGATGTCGCGGCCGCGCGGGCGGCGGATCGGGGCGGAGATTCCGGCCTCGAAGATGATGTCGGAGAAGCGGCGCACCCTGTCCTCGTCCGAGCATTCGTAAACGGCGCCCGGCCAGGGGTTGAACGGGATCAGATTGACCTTGGCCGGAAGCTTGTACTTGCGGATCAGCCGGACGAGCTCGTGAGCGTCCTCGTCGCTGTCGTTCTTGTCCTTGAGCATGACATATTCGAAGGTGATCCGGCGCGCATTGTTGGCGCCGGGATAGGCGGCGCAGGCCTCGAGCAATTCCTCGATTCCGTATTTGCGGTTCAAGGGCACGATCTCGTCGCGAATCTCCTTGGTGACGGCGTGGAGCGAGACGGCGAGATTGACCCCGATCTCCTCGCCCGCCCGGGCCATCATCGGCACCACCCCGGAGGTGGAAAGGGTGATCCGCCGGCGCGACAGGCCGAGCCCGTCGCCGTCCATCACGATCTTCAGGGCGTCGCGGACATTGTCGAAATTGTAGAGCGGCTCGCCCATCCCCATCATGACGATGTTGGAAAGCATCCGTCCCTCAGGCTGGGAAGGCCATTCGCCGAGCGAATCGCGCGCCAGCATGACCTGGCCGACGATCTCGCCGGCGGTGAGGTTGCGGACCAGCCGCATCGTGCCGGTAAAGCAGAAGGCGCAATTGAGGGTGCAGCCGACCTGGCTCGACACGCACAGGGTGCCGCGATCCGCGTCGGGGATGAATACCATCTCGTAATCGTGGCCGTCGGGCGAACGCAGCAACCATTTGCGCGTACCGTCATGCGACACCTGCGCCTCGACCACGTCGGGGCGGCCGATCACGAAATGTTCGGCCAACCATGGGTGCATCGTCTTGGAAATATCGGTCATGCCC
>JBEVDE010000268.1:0-13233 GCA_040514175.1 Allosphingosinicella sp.
TCTACAAAAGTAGAAGAAAGGGTGAGGATGGCCAAGGACAGGCTGGGACAGTCGGAGTTCGTCGTGCTCGGGCTGCTCGCCCGGCGGGCGCGGGGCGCCCACGGCACCGCGCTTCTCGACGATCTCGAAGAGCTGACCGGGCGGCAGTGGAGCGTCGGGGCGCTCTACACCACGCTCGAGCGACTCGAGGGCAAGGGCTTTGTCGCTTCGCAATGGGGGGAGCCGACGGCGCAGCGCGGCGGACGGCGCAAGCGGATTTTCCAGGTCCAGGCGGCCGGGCATCGGGCGCTTGAGCGGACCCGGGAATTGATGGCGGCGGTCGGCGGGGTTGGCGGCGCGGCAAGGCCGGTGGAGGCGTAGGTGGACGAGGAAGAAGAAAGGCTTCTGGCCAAGCTGGAGGTGCAGTGGCGAGTTTACCTCAGTCGTTTCCCGGGTGAGCTCCCATCAGAGGAAGCGATATCAACTTATCGAGCGATGTTTCCCTTCGGCTCCCCGGAGCAATTCGATTTGCTATGGCGAAACGCCAAGGCAAAGATAGCCCGCGAAATTGCGGCTCGCGCTCTTCCGTTGCTCGAGGCTGTACCTGAACCGACGCGGCCTACCCCACCGCGAGCTGGCGAAATGCTGGTCGGCCTGCTCTGCAAGCGCGACATTCGTGAAGCGGTCCTCGGCGATCTCGACGAGAAGTTCGCCGAGCTGGCCGAACGACGCGGCGCCGGAGTCGCCAAGGCCTGGTACTGGAGCCAGGCGGCGCGGTCGGTGCTCTTCTTCGCGGTGCGGTGGGGGCGGCGGCTGCTGGCGCTGGAGGCGATCCTCAAGCGGATCCTTTGAGGGGTTGCGCAGGCCGCGCCTTCCTTCCCCTCTCCCGCTTTCCGCGGGAGAGGAGGGGCCCGCCCGCGTCAGCGGGTGGGAGGTGAGGGTCTGTACCGCTGAGTCTGGAGCCTCCCGGGTTGAGCAAGAAGATGGTTAATAAGTGAACCAATCTCAAAGGCTTAGCGTTATGCGGTGGGACGGGAGAAAGATCATGCCCCCTGAAGCCGCCGCCGCAAGCCGCGATTACGCCCCGCCCCCGCACCAGGCGCGGGTCGACGCCCTCCAGGCCGCGATCCGGGCGGAAAGTCCCGGCCGCCCGGGCCTGTTCCGGCCGCCGCCGGTCCGGCCGGCCCGGTCGGAGCGCGAGGTCGACCTTCGCGTCGCCGAGGAAGTGGAGCTCGCCGCCCGCCATATCGAGCAGGTCGGCGACGCCCTCGTCGCCGACCCCGCCTTCCTCCACCGCCACGGCGCCACCCTCCAGGCGCTCGACCTCATCAACCAGAATCTGCGCCACCTCGCCAACGTCGTCGCCGCCGCCGACAAGGAAGCCGCGGCCGAACGCATCAGTCTCGAGGAGCTGAGGCGGCGGCTGACGAGAAAGTCGATCAGGGCGATCGGCGGGTAGGGCGCCGGGTCGCCGGTCCTCCGCGCTGGTCAGGCCGCGAAGGTCACATGGCCCTCGTCGTCGATCGGCCAGGCCGGGTTCCAGGCGATCTCCCAGCCATGGTCGTCCGGATCGGCGACATAGCCGCGATAGCCGCCGTGCGGCGGTGCGTCGGCCGGGCGAAGGATCCGGCCGCCCGCGCCGGCGAGCCGCTCGATCAGCCGGTCCACCTCGTCGGCCGAGGCCGAGTTATGGGCAAGGCTGAACGCGCCGGGCGTCGCCAGCCCCGGCCGCCGCATGTCCGCCTCGAGCGCGTCGACCATCCAGGTGCCGAGAACGAAGCCGTTCATCTGGTAGAAGACGATCTCGTCATTCTCGAACACCGGCGTCCAGCCGAACCCCTCCTTGTAGAACCGCGTCGACCGGCCGAGATGGCGAACGCCGAGCGTGATCACCGAAACCTGCTGCTGCATGGCGCACTCCTTTCCCCGCGCCTCCGCCTCGAAGCCGCGAGAGCCGGATTCTCGAAGGCGGGCGGCGCGACCGGACCGGCCTGCCTTTTCCGGCGGGCTCGGTCCAGCGGGCGGCTCGATCCGGCGGCTTCGGGCCTTGGAGGCTTCGGGTGGAGATTTCGCGCCGATCATTCGTAGCGCAGCGCATGCACGGGCTTCTGACGCGCGACGAGGTAGGCGAGCGCACCCACGCTCAGAAGCGCGAGAGCGAGGGCGATCAGTCCGGCCGCCGGGAATAGCCAGGGCTGCAGCGGGATTCGCTCGGCGAAGCCGTTCAGCCAGCGCCGCATCAGCCACCAGGCGATTGGCCAGGCGATGAGGTTGGCGAGCAGGACCGGCCGGCTGAGCTGCCAGAGGAGCAGAGCGAGGATCTGGCGCGTGCTGGCCCCCAGCGCCTTGCGGATTCCGATCTCCTTGGTTCGCCGCTGCGCTGCCGAGAGGGAGAGGCCGACGAGGCCGAGGCAGGCGAGGAAGATGGCGAGCCCGGAGAAGACGGCGAAGAGCTGCGCGTTGCGCTCGAGGCCGCGGTAAAGCCGCTCGATATGCTCGCTGACGAAGGCGCGCTGGATCGGCCCCTCGTTGCCCGTTGCGCGCCACAGCCGATCGATCCGAGACAGCGTCTCCGGGACGTCGCGGCCGGCCAGCTTGATCGAGACCAGACCCCCGTTCCACTCCGCCGTCGGCCCCGCCAGATAGAGGGTCGGCTCGATCGGCGTTTCGACCGACTGGAAAGCGAAATCGGGAACGACCGCCACCACCTCCGCCCCGGCGTCGCCGCCTGGCGAACTTGGCGCGACCGGCAGCCTTTGCCCGATGGCCGCGGACGGCGAGGCGAAGCCAAGCGCGCGCACCGCCGCCTCGTTGATCACCACGCGCGATACCTTTTCCTCCCCCTCGGGAGGGAGGGTCGCGAGCGTTCCCGCAAGCGGCCGAACGCCGTAAAGGGCGAAGATCGACGGCCGGACCGAAACGAGGTCCGCCACAAGCAGCCGGCCTTTCCAGTCGATGGGGAGGAACGTATCCCCGCTGAGCAGCGCCTCGCTGCTGCACGAGACGGCGCGAACACCCGGCAGCTTCGCCGCCTCGGCGCCGAAAGCGGGCGGGCATTTGGCGGTGACGGTCAACACCTGGTCGATATCCATCCGCAGCGCCTCGTGCATCGCGAAGACGCGCTGCCGGTGAACCACGGACGTGGCGATGATCAGCCCGATGAGGATTGCGAACTGGGCGGTGACGAGCGCACTCCGAACCAGCCCGCCGCCCGCCGCCGCGGCGCCGCCGTCCCGAAGCGTCGCCACGGGCGGCAGGGAGGAGAGCAGGAACGCCGGGTAGGCGCCGGCCGCGAGTCCGAGCAGCGCCGCGCCCGACAGCAGCCAGAGGAGCAGGGCCGGATCGGCGGCATAATCGAGGCGCGCCTGAGTCTCCAGGAACCCGTTTACGGCCGGAAGGAGCCATTCGGCCGCCGCGAGCCCGACCAGTGTCGCGACGAGCACGGTCAGCACCGCCTCGGCCAGAAACTGGCCCGCGATGTGGCCACGGCCGGCTCCGTTTGCCTTGCGCACACCGATCTCGCGCCGCCGCCGCCCCGCCAAAGCGACGCTCAGATTCACGAAGTTGGCGGTGGCGATCATGAGGACGAGCGCCGCGACCAGGCTGCCGATCACCAGCCGCTCGCGCGCGCCGGGATGGAAGCCCTCGTACAATGCGAGGCGGTCGATCCGGACGGGCTCGAGCCGATAGGCGTTGCGCAGCGGCGGCGGCACCAGCCCGGCGATGGCCGTCTGGATCGAGTCTTCCGTCTTCCTGGCCGAAGCGCCCGCGCGCAGCCGGAAGTAGGTCCTGACAGTGATGGAAAAGCCGCCCGGTTCGTCCGCCTTCATCAGGGCGAGGCCGGAATGCGTGGCAAGCCCGGAGGCGAAGATGCCCGAGGCCAGATCGGTGCCGCCGGCGGGGAGGTCCGCGATGACGGCGCGCAGCACCATCGGCTGCCCGGCGACCTCGATCGTCTCGCCCAAGGCATCGGCACGCCCGAAATGCTTGCGCGCCATCGCCTCCGTCATGACGAGGCCATGGCCGCTGCGCAGTGCGGACGCGGCGTCGCCGCTCAGGGCGGGAAGGCGGACCAGGTCGAAATAATCCGGGTCCGCCCAATAGACGGTTTCCAATTGCCTGGCGCCTCCGCGGCGCAGTTCCACCTCGGCTTCGATGAGCCGCGCCGCGGCTTCCACGTCCGGGACGTTCGCCTCGATGAGCGCCGCCGCGCGGCCGGGGCTCTTCTGCTGATAGTCCGGCGCCATTCCGGGGCCGCGCGCGATCGACACGGCAAGATAGGTCCGCTCGTGTCCGGGGACGACATGGTTATAGGTGAGCGGAACCCGGGCCACGAGCGCCATCACGATCGCGCCGGCGATGCCGATGACGAGTCCCACGATGCTGATGGCGGACAGGAGCCGGTTGGCGGCGAGGTTGCGGGCCCAGGCGACAAGCCAGTGGCGAAGCAGCCGGGTCACAGCCGCGTCTCCCCGACGATCCGTCCGTCGAGCATTCGGATCGTCCGGTCCGCTGCCGCGGCGTGGTGAGCCGAATGGGTCACCATGATCACGGTCGTGCCTCCCGCCGCCGCGTCCTTGAGAAGGTCCATCACCGCGGCGCCGTTGGCGCTATCCAGATTGCCGGTCGGCTCGTCGGCCAGGATGAGGTCCGGCTCCGGCGCGAGCGCTCGGGCGATGGCAACCCGCTGCTGCTGCCCGCCCGACAGCTGCCGCGGGCGGTGTCGCGCGCGATGCGCGAGCCCGACCTGCTCGAGCACCGCGTCCACCCGTGGCCGTCGCGCATCCGCGCTCCGGTAGAGCAGGGCCACCTCCACATTCTCGGCGACGTTGAGCTCCTCGATCAGGTTGAAGCTCTGGAAAACGAAGCCGACATGCGCGCGCCGGAGCCGGGTCAGCCGCGCGTCGGAGAGCGTCGCCACCTCTTCGTCCCGCAGCCGGTACGAACCCGAGTCCGGCGCATCGAGGAAGCCCAGGATGTTGAGCAGGGTGGATTTGCCGCAACCGGACGGACCCATGAGCGCGACGAACTCACCGGCGGCGACCTCGAAGGAGACGGCATCGAGCGCCCGCGTCTCGACCTCGCCGCTGCGATAGGCTCGCGAAAGCGAGCTGACCTGGAGGAATGGACTCATGACCCCAGTCTACACCGAGTCGCGCTTCGGAAAAAACGAGCAGTCCCAAGACGATAACGCTTGGCGGACACAGACCGTCCGGGCGAGGCGTCCGTATCCGGACATATTGAGCAGGCGCCTTTCGCCCGTTACGCTCGCGTCGTGCCGCGCCTGAACGCCATAATCGTGATCGACGACAAGCCCGAGGTGCATCAGGCGGTGGCGCTCGCGCTCGAGCCCTGGGTCGATCGGGTGGAACGCGCCGAGTCGCTGGCGGCGGTGCCGGCGCTGATGACCGCCGCCCGCTACGATTGCGCGCTGCTCGACATGAACTTCGCGGCCGGGGAGCGGTCGGGACGCGAAGGCATGGCGGCGCTCGACATGATCAAAGCGGCCGACCCGGCGCTCGCCGTCATCCTGATGACCGCCTACGGGGCCGTCTCGCTGGCCGTCGAAAGCCTGAAGCGCGGCGCCAGCGATTTCCTGCTCAAGCCGTGGCGCAACGAAGCGCTGGTCGCCGCGGTTCAGGAGGCGGCCGGCCGCACCGGGGCGGCGCGTGCAGGGACCAGCCTCGACGCGCTGGAGCGCTCGGCCATCGCCGGCGCGCTCGGCCGGCACGACGGCAACATCGCCCGGGCCGCGGCGGCGCTCGGCCTCAGCCGCCCCGCGCTCTATCGCCGCATGGCCAAGCATGGGCTCTAGCGCAGGCCCTGGCGTCCACGCCCGCCTCGACCTCGTCTCCGCCGCCGGCTGGCGGCTTCTCTTCGCGGCCGTCGCGATCGCCTTTCTCTTCCGGGTGCTGACGGAAACCAGGCATTTCGCCAGCGCCTCCGTGCTCGCCGCGGCCGCCGCCTTGCTGCTGGTCGACGTCGCGCGGGTCGCGTTGCGCGGCCGCGAGCAGGGCCGTGCCTCCCCCGCCATCGAGGAACGGGCGCGGGCGCAGCAGCTCGATCGGGCGCTGGCGATGCTCGACTCGGTCACCGTCGCTTTGTTCGCGCTCGGCCCCGACGGCCGCATCGCCTTCGCCAACCGCGCCGCACGCGACCTCGCCGGCGAGGTGGCGCGGCTGGAGGATGCGCTGGGCGAGCCGGCGGTGGCCGAGATCCTCGCTCTGCCGGTCGGCGGCCGCCGGATCGTCGCGCTCTGCGACGGCCGCTCCATGCTGGTCTGGGTCGGCGCCGTCGCCACGCCTGACGGTGGGCCGCAACGCCTGGTCTCGGTGCAGGCGGTGGTGGGGGAGCTGGACGCGGTCCAGGTCGGCGCGTGGCACGCCATGACTCGCGTGCTCGCCCACGAGATGATGAACGCGCTGACTCCGGTGGCGTCGCTGGCCGAAAGCCTCGCGCGGATGGCCCGGGGCGACAGCAGGCCGGCGGTCGGCGCCGCGGCGGACACAATCGCACGGCAGAGCCGGCATTTGATCGACTTCGTCGAGCGCTACCGAGCGATCGCGGATCTGCCCGCGCCTGCCTTCGCGCCGCTGGACCTGACGACCTTCCTTGCGGACCTCGAGGCGCTCGCCGGCGCGCAGCTGAGCGCGCGCGGCGTCGCCTTCTCCGCCGCACCGCCGGTCGCCGCCGCGCCGCTGGAGGCGGATTCCGGGCTGCTTCGCCAGGCGCTTCTGAACCTGCTGCGCAATGCCGGCGAAGCCGTCGCCGGAGCGGGCGGCGGAACGGTGCGCTTCGCCTGCGCTGTGGAGAGCGGCGAGCTCCGCTTCGAGGTGCGCGACGACGGACCCGGCATCCCGCCCGACCGGATCGAGGAGATCTTCGTCCCCTTCTACAGCACGAAGGCGGGCGGCGCCGGCATCGGCCTCGCTTTGGCTCGCCAGATAGCCCTCGCCCACGGCGGCCGCCTCACCGCGGCGCCGAACGACGGCCGCGGCATGACCTTCACCCTCTCCGTTCCGGCGTTGCGGAGCGGTTGAGCGCCGCTCCCGGCGCAGCCGCATTCCCATCCCCGACGCCGCGGCGGCCGCCCTCCAGGCGCTCGACCCCATCGACCAGAACCTGCGCCACCTCGCCAACGTCGCCGCCGCCGACAAGGAAGCCGCGGCCGAGCGCATCAGCCTCGAGGCGCTGAGGCGGCGGCTGACGCGGAAGTCGATCAGGGCGATCGGGGGGTAGGGGGCGCCGCGCCTCCGGCCGGCTTTCGCCGTCATTCCGGCGAAAGCCGGAATCCGTGGACGCGACTGACGATTTCTGGCCGCGAGTAGATTGTCTGGTTTGGACGCGGTAATTGGGTAAAGCTGCTTTGGCACGAGGCGGTAGGCCATTGTGGAACCGATCCGATCAGCAAGGCGAAAGCTCAGTTACCCCGGCGATGGCGCTCCAAACCATGAAAGCTCATCATGAGGTGATGGCAGCGGAATTGCGTCGGGTAGGATTTGCCGGTCGGAACCTTCCGGTCGTGGACAGTGCTTCGATGTGGGCGATCCTGACTGATCGGCGTTCTTTCTGCGAACGCCACACCCAGTCGCATGCCGATGTTCTCGAGCGCCTCTTCGGCTTCGCCGCTGAGCAAGTAACCAAGCATAGCTCCCGACGAGGAGAAGGGAGCATAGCGGCAGCTCAGGAATTGCTCGCCCACGTCGGCCAAATAGTCGGCTAGCGCGTTCGCTGAGGTCAGAACCTTTGCTTCGGCGGGCCACATCACGCGCGGATCCGCTCTTAGTACAAAAGCAAGGTCATAGGCCGGTGGCTGCGCCGGCGGTGCAAGCATCGTTTCGCGCTCATAGGGCCCGTGCTGGACATAGTAGGGCGCCTCTCCTGGCACGAGATCGTCGATAGCCGCCGACAGCAACTGCGTGATGCTGCGCTCGAGGTCGCGTCCATCGAATATTGCAGCTTGCGCTTTGAGGCGCTCGAAACCCGCCCATACATGATTGACAAGGTCAGCTTCGGCAGCGCCGACCCAGCGCTTCGCCAGGTCGATGAAGGCGGGATCGGCCGGTGGCGTCCGGGACGTCCAGAGAAACAGGCCCGGTGCCATCAGTCGCCAGCGACTCGTGCAGCCGCCGTCCATTGGAACAGATCGAGTGAAACCTGATCAGCGTCGTTCAACGCCATGGTGCGCGTCCAGTAGCGTATAGCGTCGGGCTTCAGCATGAAAATGGTCGGTGTACCTGACGTCGCATCGTAGAACCTGGCGATGCGTTGCCCGAGGAGCCTCCCGCCTCCAGAGTGGGTAGCGGCCAATCTACGCAGTTCCGCGATCAACTCGGCATGCGCCATATCTTCGCGCCGCACCCCCTCGCTTGACGCGTTGTCGCCGAGCAAACGGATTGCGATCAGACGGAAAGGCAATGGCTCAGGGGGCGTGAAGATGATCGCAGCCAGTGGCTTCGATGCGCCGAAGCCTGACTTGAGAACCTTGCAGAACGTTAGGCAATAATCGTGAAGCACCCTTTCGTCACCAGCCGCAGATCGGGTCGGCTGCGCGCCAGGCGCCGGTCGATCTCCGCGAAAGTCCGGAATGGTGATTGCAGCCATGTCTTCAATCAGGATGCGTTCCGCTTCCTTCAATGCAAATCCCGCGAAGACAGCCTGATCAACCTCATCAATCGTTTGCGGCGACAAATGGGAAAGCGTTTCCGACGGCGGCAGCGGCACAGCCAATATTTCATGGACATATGCTTCTGGACGATAGGCGGCACAGCGGCCGCTACGAAGTTGCATGAAATAGGTTGTGACAAGGCTGTTGTAGGCGAGGTTGGCGGCTTTAATCAGCTGCGCTGGCCCAGTTACACTCACGTAGCTCTCGCTGCACAACACACCTTCGCCTTTATTCTGCGTAACCATCCGTGCTTGGAATCGGCCATAGGCCGACTGATAGCTTTGCTTAATCAATAATTGCGGTGCCGAAAATGCACGAAAATCGGTTGAAGCGCGCGAGTCGACTTCGAGATGATCGATCTGCGGAATCGCCGCTGCGTCAAGGTCCAGTATCCCCGTCTCCGGGAAACTCGTGGCGTTGAACAATCGTCGTCCAGCAAATTGCGGCAAGTGCTTCTTACGGTCGCCGAAAATGACTCCTTGCCGAACCCAAACGTCTTCCGTCTCTTTCAACGATGCGAGCCGCGGGAAGCGGTCGAGCTTTTGCAGCAGCTGGATGTCGCGTGCCGTTCCCCACATAAGAGTGGTCCAAATGCTTGCGTCTGCCCGGGCAACATCAGACGATAGACGATGAACGTGGTGCGGTTCGATTACGATCGAGAAGTCATCGATCTGAATATCGAGCGCTTTCGGGCTAGCATAGAGGACGACTTCCTGGGCTTTGGGAGGGCCGGGACGCATGACAACGACGCAGGAGGGAGCGATCGATGTCTTGGTCGTGTGGGTCTTGCGCCTGAACACTTTGAAGCGCAGTGCCGAGAGGTTGAACACGGCATCGACACGATGCCGTCCGAAGAGCTGTCGACGGAAGCGGATTGCAGGACCATTCGTGTTAAACAGCAAGGCATTGGCCGATTGAATCATAGCCACGCAGCCGCCGGTTTGGACCAGCCGCGCTCCTTTGGCTAAAAAGAGCCCGCCGATGTCCTTGTTCGCGACTTCCCAGTCGTTGCGCGCCGCCCAATCGTTCGACAAGTGGGTCGCCAAACCATCACCCCATGGCGCATTGCCGACAACCAAGTCGTAATGTCCTGCCGAAGCCACATCATCGAAACCTTCGCCCGTCGCGAAGAAGTCCGAACAGATTAGGCGCTTGTCTCGCATGGGGGGGAAGCGGATCTGCGACCAGTAATGGCGCGGCTCGATTTCATCGCACATGGCAAGATAGAGGCTGAAGCACGCGACTCGCACAGCGTGCGGGTCTTTGTCTACGCCGAGCAGATTGTCGGTCAGCAGCCGGCGCAGGGTTTCGGCCTTGATCGTCTCGCCGGGATGCGCCTGTTTCCAGCGATGGACGAGGCGCTGGAACGCCTTGACGAGAAACACGCCCGAACCGCACGCCGGATCCAGAATCTTGAGGTTCCAGTCGGTCCCCCGCCACGGAAGGACCTGGTCCAGTACGAAGTCGACCAGATGCGGCGGGGTGTAGAAGATGCCGTCCCGCGCGGCACGCTCCGTGACAAAGGTTTCGTAGATGCTGCTGATGAACTCAAGTGGGATGACGTCGAATGAATAGACCGGCCACAGGCAACCCTGTCCAGTCGGCATGTCGAGATCGCCTCGGATGAACTCCGCCAGCAGCGCCAGATGGCGAGCCTCCACTAGCTCCTGCTCGCGTGCCCAGCCTGAGGCGCGTTCTTCGGCAGTGTCGCCCTTGCCAGGGAAAAGGTCACCGTTGAAACGCTCGTTGAGCCAGCCAAACAGGCGATAGCTGTCATCATAGTTCGATAGGATCGCTGCGAAAGTCGTATAGGCTTCCGACAGAACGCCATCAGTATGCAGTCGCTTGAGGCTTTCGGCGTTGAGCGCCGGCTTACCGTCCGCGTCGCGCCGGTCGAACAGAAACTGCACGAAAATGACGCGCGCAAGTAGGTCGTGGCAGATGTCGTCATCGGCGAGTCCGTCGGCCGCGAGGATCGCACGGATGTGCCGGAGGTTGCGCAGCAGCAGATGGTCAGCGCGTCCGTCGCGGTCGAAGCGCGCGGCATTCTGCGCGAAAAATTCACCGGAGACCAGGTTCAGCCAGTGCAGCGCACGCGCTGCCTGCTGTTCCAGCGCGTCAGTCCGGCCGACCAGCGCGGCGGCGGGAACCTCATGTACCATGAGCGTATCGAGCGGTTTGTCGGACGGGGGGGGCGTTTCACAGCAAGTCCAAACCCGAACAATATCGGGCTCAATTGTAATCAGGATGGGGCTGTGGGAGAAGTTCCAGGCGAGCCGGTGAGTCTCGCGCAGGACGTCCGCGCCAGCGGCAGTTGTGAATTCGACCACGATCGCGATTAATGCCTCGCTGCTTTCGGCATCCGGATCAGCGGTCAGTATCGCGGTGCGGAAAGTGCCGGACGGAGCGAGGTGCGAAAGTCCGCGCCCAATTTTCTCGCGCGCGAGTTCGGCTAGAACCGCCGCCCCGCCTCCTAGGGGCGCGACGAGTGCGGCAACCTCGGGCCAGTCCAGTGATGCCGCTACCTGATCAAGCGAAAGCGGTGTGCGGTCCATGTCAGAGTCCTAACCGCTCCTGCCGGTTGCCGCCGAAGCGTCCGCGCTCAGCGGCGCCACGCGGACGCTTGGCAGCGATGCGGATGCGCGAGAACACACCTTGATGGTCAATACCGTTTCGGCGCAGCTCAGCTAGGAGGGCAGCGATCACGGCGAGATGGGCTGGGACCACTCCTGAGCGTGCATAGTTAGAAACCGAATTAGGATGCATCTGCACGAGCGCGGCGAAATCGCGCACATTCAGCGCGGCTTGGTCCAACTCAGCGAGGAACTCTGGATAGGTCAATGATCGCCACCTTTCCGTCTCGCCTCATGTCTTTATGAGGTTCTACACATAAAATAATGTGACTCAAGGGGACTGCCGATTCTCATCTGACGTGCGCTACTGTGCCAGGGGTCTCCCGTCGGACTAGACGAATGGTCGCTTTCGAGTGAGGTCTGCGGGGCGCCCGACGACTAAGTTGGCGCAATGCCGTCGTCGCCGGAAGCCGACTGCAAAGGGCTAGGCATGCCTTGCCTGGTGCCGAAAGAACGGCGCGAGGCGGGAGCGAGCGCGGCCGGCGTGAGGAGAGGCGCCTTGCCGGCTTGACGAGGCGTCTGCGGCCCCTCACGCCGCCTTCGCCAAAGTCCGCGCCACGATCCCGGGGTCCTTGTCGAGCAGCGCCAGAAGCACCCGCGCCGGACCGGTCGGGCAGCGGCGGCCCGTTTCCCATTTGTCGAGCAAGTCGACCGGAACTTCGATCTGCCGCGCGAAGGCGGCCTGGCTAAGCCCGGTCCGCTTGCGGATCGCGGCGACGTCGCCGCCGGGCGGGAAATGGACTCGCAGGCCCGGCACGTCCTCGCCTGCAAAGAAGCGGCGGGCTTCGTCCAGGCTCTGGAGAAGCTGCTCGAAGTTCCGGGCGTTCATTCGCACTGATGTAGCGCCGGCGGCAAGCCATTCAAAAAACGGATGCGGCGGCCGCGGCTTCGCCTGCCCTTGCATCCCCCCGCCGTCCCTCTAAAAGCCCACCCCAACAGGAAGGCTCGCCATGTCCCGCAACCCCGATCGCCCGCTCTCGCCCCATCTTTCCGTCTACAAATGGGGGCCGCACATGCTGGTCTCGATCCTTCACCGGGTGACCGGCGCCGGGCTCGCCACCGTCGGCGCCGCGGCGCTGGTCTGGTGGCTGGTGGCGGCCGCGTCGGGCGAGGAGGCCTATGAAAGCTTCGCCGGCTGGGCGACGTCCTGGGTCGGGATCGCGATCGCGGTCGGGCTGAGCTGGGCCTTCTTCCAGCACATGCTGTCGGGCCTCAGGCACCTCGTCATGGACATCGGCGCCGGCTTCGAGATCCAGGGCAATAAATTCTGGGCGACGATGACCCTGGCGGGCGCGCTTCTGCTCACCGCGGGCCTGTGGCTCTATATCGTGATGGTGAGGGGGGCATGAGCGTGGACACGACCAGGACCGGCGAGGCCGGCGCGAGCCCGGCCACCGATCCCGCCGCCGCTATTCCGGCGAGCGCCCGGCCGGCCCTCGACACGCCGCTGGCACGAGCCCGCGGCCTCGGCTCGGCGCGCGCCGGGGCGGAGCATTGGTGGCACGAGCGGGCGAGCTCGGTGGCGGTGCTCCTGCTCTTCGTCTGGCTGATCGTCTCGCTTCTCCGACTGCCCGCGCTCGATCATCGCGCCGTCACCGAATGGCTGAAGGATCCGCTCGCCGCGGTGCCGATGCTCCTCCTCGTCGCCGCCACCTTCTGGCATCTGAAGATGGGCCTCCAGGTGATCGTCGAGGATTATGTCCATGACGAGGGCAACAAGTTCCTCGCCCTCCTGCTCCTCAACTTCGCCGCGATCGGCGGCGCCGCTTTCGCGATCTTCGCGGTGCTCAAGATCGCCTTCGGAGGTGCGGTTCATGGCTGAGGCCTATAAGATCATCGACCATGTCTACGACGTGGTCGTCGTCGGCGCGGGCGGATCGGGTCTTCGAGCGACGATGGGGTCGGCCGAGACCGGCCTCAAGACCGCCTGCATAACCAAGGTCTTCCCGACCC
>JBEVDE010000329.1:0-10018 GCA_040514175.1 Allosphingosinicella sp.
GATCGTGCTCGCGCTCGGCGCGGCGGCGGCGTCGACGGTGGTGACCGTCCGGCCGGCGCTGGCCCAGACCGCCGGCTCGGTGCTCAATTGCGAAATTCCGGTGCCGGCGCCGCAGGCCGGCCCTGGCCAGTTCATCGCCGCCGACGGCAAGCTCGTCCCGGCCGGAACGCCCGGCGCCTATCCGCCGCTGGCCCGGCCGCTCAAGGGCGAGGAGGTCAAGGCGATGCTGAACGGCGGCCGGCCCCCGGCCGGAGTCGATAGCGAAGCGGCCCAGGCTTATGCCAATTATATTCGCCGTCTGCAGGCGGGGATGAGCGGCTTCACCTGCTACGCCTCGCTGCAGATGCCGCGCTGAGCCGCGAAAGCGGCCCGATGGCCGCGTCCCTTTACGCCGCCGATCCGCCCGAGACCCTCCTTGCGGTCGAGCTGGAGGGCCTCACCCTCCTCTATCACCGCCGTTCCGGCCTCACCCATTTCCTCGCCCCGCCCGCCCCCCCGAACCTCGAGGCGCTCGCCGCGGGCCCGGCGAGCGCGGCCGCGATCGCGGCGTCGATCGGCGAAAGGTTCGAGATCGAGTCCGAGGACCCCGCCGCCGCCATCGCCGCCCGGCTCGCCGAGCTCGAAGCCGCCGGGCTCGTCTGGCGGACATGAAGCACGTCTTCCGCCTTCAGGTCGGTCCGGTCGCGTTCCGGATCGGCTCGCAATGGCGGGGCCCCGTCGAGCAGCTGAGGCGCCTCTACGCCGGCTATGCCGAACCCGACGGGCCTTGCGACTTCACCGTCCGGCTCGAGGCGGAGCGGGTGTGGCGGCGCTGGCTTCGGCCGTCGGTGGCGATTCGGGGCGACTATGTCCTCCCCGACGCGGCGCCGCTGCCGCTGGCGCAGGGGCTGCTCGCCGCCGAGATGGGCATGAACCTGCAGATGGCCCTCGGCCAGAAGCGCTTTCTTCTGCTTCACGCCGCGAGCGTCGAGAAAGACGGGCGGGCGCTGCTCCTGACCGGCCATAGCGGCGCCGGCAAATCGACCCTGGGCGCCTTGCTGGGCGAGCGCGGCTGGCGCTTCATGGGGGACGAATTCGCTTTGCTCGACCTGGCGAGCGGCGAGCTCCACCCGTTCCCGCGCGCGGTCAGCCTCAAGAACGAATCGCTCGGCCTGTTCGACGGGGTCGACCCGTCCCGGCTCGGTCCGGTGCTGAGCGGAACGCCTAAAGGCACGATCCGCCACCTCCGCCCGAACGCCGAGGCGGTGACGCGGATGGGCGAGCCGGCGCGGCCGGTGCTGATCCTCTTCCCCCGCTTCGGTCGCGACCTCGAGCCCGCGGTGCGCGAGGTCGGGGCGGCGGAGGCCTTCATGCGGCTCACCCAGGCCTCGACCAATTATGTCGCTTTGGGCGAGCGCGGGTTCGACGCTTTGACCCGCTTCGTCGGCGCCCTGCCCGCCAGGGCGATCGACTATGCCGACACCGCGCAGGCGGAAGCGCTGGTCGACAAGCTGTGGAAGGCCGCGTGAGGGACGCCCGCCTTCTCGTCCGCCTGCTCGCCGATCCCGCCCGAGCGGCGGAGGTCGGCGACTGGACCTCGCTGATCGCGCTCGCCCGCGCCGAATCGCTGGCCGGAAGCCTCGCCTGGCGGCTGAAGGGCCTGGACTTGCCGTCTCGGGTCGAGGCCCTGTTCGAAGCGGCCCGGAGCGACGGCGAGGCGACCCGGGTCCAGGCCCTTTGGGAAGCGGAGATGGCGCGGCGGGCGCTTGCGCCGCTCGGCGTCCCGGTCATCCTGCTCAAGGGCACCGCTTATGCCGCGGCCGGGCTGGAAGCGGCCCGGGGCCGCTCGATCGGCGACCTAGACATCCTCGTCCCCCGCGCCGCCCTGCCCGATGTGGAGCGGGCGCTGCTCGCCGCGGGCTGGGAATGGGTGAAGGAGGATGCCTATGACGACCAATATTACCGCCGCTGGATGCACGAGCTGCCGCCGCTCATCCACCGCGAACGCGACCGGATGATCGACGTCCACCACGCGATCCTGCCGCTGACGGCGCGGCCGAAGCCGGACATGGCGGCGATGATCGAGGCCCGGGCGCCCCTCGGCGACGGCCTGTTCACGCTCTCCCCGCCGGACATGATCGTCCACGCCGCGGCACACCTGTTCGCCGACGGCGACCTCGCCGGAGGGCTTCGCAACCTGTGGGACATCGACCGGCTGCTGCGCGAGTTCGGGGATCGCGACTCCGGTTTCTGGCCCGCCCTGCACGAGCGCGCGGCGCGGCACGAGCTTCTCCCCGCCGTCGGGCGCGCCGTCCGCCTGGCCCACCGTCTCTACGCCACCCCCGTTAATTGGTGTCAGACACCAATTTCCAAGTCGTTGATTTCCAAGGAGCCGGCCGACGCGAAAATCGGTGTCAGACACCGATTAAATTGGGCCGACGGCCTCTATCTCCGCCGGCTGATCGCCCGCGACGGGTGGGGGCGCGCCAGGCGGCCGCTGACCCGCCTCGGCTTCTACGTCCGTTCGCACTGGCTGAGGATGCCGCCGGCGATGCTCGCGCGGCATCTCTGGGTGAAGGCGCGCAGGAAGCGCTAGACCTCGGCGCCCTCGAGCGGTTTCCAGCCCAGCTCCTCGAAGGGCGGGCTGTAGCCGCGGCGGCGATATTGCTGCTCGGGAAGATCGAAGGCGACGCTCCGGTCGACCACCCGCGCCGTGTCGGGCGAGCCGTCCGAGCCGCGAGTCCTGTAGGTGCCCTTGCCGTCCATATAATCTCCTGGTCGGGCCCAGCCTACAGCAAGCCGGGCCGCTCGGCGAGGCGTTCGAGCGTTCCCGCCAATTGGCTATGATCGTCGATGATCGCATCGGCTCCAAGCGCTTTGACCGGCCGGTCGGAGAAGCCGAAGCTCACCGCGACGAACGGCACTTGGGCCGCCCGGGCGGTCTCGGCATCGGTTATCGAATCGCCGACGAGAACGGCCTTGCCGCCGCCGGCACGCGCGATCGCCTCCAGAAGCGGAGCCGGATCGGGCTTTCGGACCGGGAGCGTGTCGCCGCCGACGACGGCGGCGAAACGTTCGCTCCAGCCGAGCGCCTCGAGCAGCCTCAAGGTCAACGCCTCCGGCTTGTTGGTGCAGACGGCGAGGGCCGCCCCCGCCGCCTCGACCGAGTCGAGCGCCTCGTCGATCCCCGGATAAGGCGCCGTGCCTGCGCAAAGATGGGCTCCGTAATAGTCGAGCAGGATCGGGTAGCCCTCTTCGACAAGCGCTTCCGGCGCCTCCCCCGTCGCCGCAAGCCCGCGCCGAAGCAGCGCCCGGCCGCCATGGCCGATCAAATTGCGCACCGAGGCCGGCGCCACCGCCGGCCGGCCGAGCGCGGCGAGCGCATGGTTGAGCGCCGCGGCGAGATCCGGCGCCGTGTCCGCCAGGGTGCCGTCGAGATCGAAGGCGACGACGCCGAAGGGGAAAGCGGGCATGGCCCGGGGCTCTCGCCCGTGCGCTATGGAAATGGCAAGCCTAACGTGCGATTGGCCGCGCCATGAGCCGACCGCTTGCCGCGATAATCCTTGCCGCCGGCAAGGGGACCCGGATGAAATCCGACCTCCACAAGGTGCTTCACCCGATCGCGGGTCGGCCGATGATCGAGCATCTGCTCGAAAGCGTCGAGGCGCTCGGCGCGGAGCGGATCGTCGTCGTCGTCGGCGACCGCCGCGAGCAGCTCGAAACGGCTCTGGCCGGCCGTGCGGAGTTCGCCGTCCAGGAGCCGCAGCTCGGCACCGGCCACGCCGTCCTCCAGGCGAGGGAAAAGCTCGCCGGCTTCGAGGGCGACGTTCTTCTCCTCTCGGGCGACGTGCCGTTCATCCGTCCGGCGACGATGCGCGCCATGCTCGACGCCCTCCACGGCGGCGCCGATCCGGCCGCGGTCGTCCTCGGCTTCAGGCCGCCGGACGCCGCCGCTTACGGCCGGGTCGTCGCGGGCCCGGACGGCCGGGTCGCCCGGATCGTCGAGCTCAGGGACGCGAATGACGAGGAGCGCGCCATCGGCTTGTGCAACTCCAACCTGTTCGCGGTGCGCTCGGGAGATCTCTGGACGCTCCTCGAAGGAGTCCGCAACGACAACAGCCAGAGCGAATATTATCTCACCGACATCGTCGCGATCGGCGCCGCCGCCGGGCGCACGACCCTGCTCATCGAAGGCGAGGCGGCGGAGGCGATCGGCCCCAACAGCCGCTCCGACTTCGCCCTCGCCGAAGCCGCCTGGCAGGCGCGGCGGCGTTTCGAGGCGATGGCCGAGGGCGCAACCCTGATCGCTCCGGAGACGATCTGGTTCGCCTGGGACACAAGGCTCGGCCGCGACGTCACGATCGAGCCCAACGTCTTCTTCGGACCCGGCGTCAGCATCGCCGACGGCGTTCGGATCCGGGCCTTCAGCCATATCGAGGGCGCGACCATCGCCTCCGGCGCCGAGATCGGCCCCTATGCCCGGCTGCGCCCGGGCACGATCATCGGCGAGAAGGCCAAGGTCGGCAATTTCGTCGAGACCAAGAAAGCGAAGCTCGGGCCCGGCGCCAAGGCCAACCACCTCACCTATCTCGGCGATGCCGAAGTGGGCGCCGGCGCCAATGTCGGCGCGGGCACGATCACCTGCAATTACGACGGCTATTTCAAATATGGCACGGTGATCGGCGAGAACGCCTTCATCGGCTCCAATTCGGCCCTGGTCGCCCCGGTCAGCATCGGCGCCGGCGCGATCGTCGGCGCCGGCTCGGTGGTGACGAGGGATGTCGAGGCGGATGCGCTGGCGCTGGCGCGGGGGTCGCAGGAGGTGAAGCCCGGCTGGGCGGCCCGCTTCCGCGCCGCGATGATTGCGAAGAAGCGGGCCGGCTGAAGCTCAGTCGTCCTCGTCCCTCTCGCCCGTCCAGGGCGGCTGCAGGTCGAGCGCCCGGACGTACCTGTCGAAATCCTCCCGGTTTCGAAGCGACAGATCCGCCACGCCCGCGACGACGATCGTGCAACGCACAAATTGGGTTTCGCCCGCCTTGACCTCGACTCGAAGCAGGTCGCTCCGGATCTCGAATTCATGGAGCCCGGGCGTCGTCGGATGGACGAAATATTTGCCGGGCGGCAGCCTGTTGACGATGTCGAATCCTTCGTTGATCCGGCAGCCGATCAGCGTTCCCATGCGCGGCTTGCGGTAGAAGACGACCTGTCCCATGCCGGGCGGCGGCGGCGGGATCGCCTCGGCGGCCCGCTTCGGCCCGGCGGCGTCCGCGGCCACAGCCGACGGGACCAGGAGCGCGGCGCCGAGCGCCAGCATCATCACCGACTTACCCATGTTCAGTCCCCCCGGTCGCGACGGCGAGCGCAAAGCTCTGAGAAACAGCCCCTATTTCCCTTCCCCAGGGCCTTGGTGTACCGGCCCCGACCGAGCGTCAAGGCGCAAAAGCCCGGCCCCACTGGCGGAGGGCGCGCCGCCGGGATAGGGGTCGACAAATTTTTCGGGTCAGGCTTAGTATCTATGTGCGGAATCATCGGAATTGTCGGGCGTTCGGAAGTGGCCGACCGGCTCATGCAGGGGCTGCGGCGGCTCGAATATCGCGGCTATGACTCGGCCGGCATCTGCACGATCCTGGACGGCAGGCTCGAGCGCCGGCGGGCCGAGGGCAAGCTCGACAATCTCGCCGCCGAGCTCGCCGCCCGTCCGCTCGCGGGCAAGATCGGCATCGCCCATACGCGCTGGGCGACCCACGGCGCCCCCACCGTCGGCAACGCCCATCCCCACATCGTCGGCGGGGTGGCGCTCGTCCACAACGGCATCATCGAGAATTTCCGGCCGCTTCGCGAAGAGATGCAGGCGGCGGGACGCACCTTCCAGTCGGAGACGGACAGCGAGGTCGTCGCCCATCTGATCGACCACCAGCTCGAGCAGGGAAAGAGCCCGCGCGACGCCGTCGCCGCCGTCCTCCCGCGCCTCCACGGCGCCTTCGCCATCACCATCCTCTTCCGCGACCATCCCGACATGCTGATCGGCGCCCGGATGGGAGCGCCGCTCACCGTCGGCTATGGCGAGGGCGAGACCTATCTCGGCTCGGACGCGCTCGCCCTCGCCGGACTCACCCAGCGCATCGCCTATCTCGACGAAGGCGACTGGGCGGTGATCGACCATGACGGCATCGCCATCTTCGACCGCTCCAACGCGCCGGTGACTCGCGAGATCGTCACCTCCGGCGCCTCGGACGCCGCCGCCGACAAGGGCAATCACGCCCATTTCATGCAGAAGGAGATATTCGAGCAGCCGATCGTGGTCGCCCAGACCCTCTCCTCCTATCTCCGCCCGTTCGAGCGCAAGATCGCGCTTCCGGCGATGGACGAGGATTTCGCCGGCGTGCCTCGGGTCACCATCGTCGCCTGCGGCACCAGCTTCTACGCCGGCATGGTCGCCAAATATTGGTTCGAGCGCTTCGCCCGGGTTCCCGTCGACCTCGATGTCGCGTCCGAGTTCCGCTACCGCGAGCCGGTGCTCGAGCCGGGCGGGCTCGCCCTGTTCATCTCGCAGTCGGGCGAGACCGCCGACACGCTCGCCGCGCTCCGCCACGCCCGCGCCGAGGGCCAGCGCATCGCCGTCGTCGTCAACGTGCCGACGAGCTCGATGGCGCGCGAGGCCGATCTGCTGCTCCCAACCCATGCCGGCCCGGAGATCGGAGTCGCCTCGACCAAGGCTTTCACGTGCCAGCTCGCCGTCCTCGCCGCGCTCGCCGCCAAGTTCGCCCGCGACAAGAACCGGATCAGCGAGGAGGAGGAGCGCGAGATCGTCGATCACCTCGCCGAGGCCCCCGCCGCGATGAACGCCGCGCTCGATCATGACGAGGAGATTGCGGCGATGGCGCCGCTCATCGCCGAGGCGCGCGACGTCCTCTATCTCGGCCGCGGCGCCGATTACCCGCTGGCGATGGAGGGCGCGCTCAAGCTGAAGGAGATCAGCTACATCCACGCCGAGGGCTATGCCGCCGGCGAGATGAAGCACGGCCCGATCGCGCTGATCGACGACAATGTCCCGGTCATCGTCCTCGCCCCGTCGGGCCCCTTGTTCGAGAAGACGGTCAGCAACATGCAGGAGGTCCAGGCGAGGGGCGGCAAGGTCGTCCTCATCTCCGACGCCGAGGGGCTGAAGGCGGCGGCGGACGACCGGTTGCTGGCGACGATCGAGATGCCGAAGGTCCACCCGCTGATCGCGCCGCTCGTCTATGCGATACCGGTCCAGCTGCTCGCCTACCACGTCGCCGTCGCCAAAGGCACGGACGTCGACCAGCCCCGCAACCTGGCGAAGAGCGTCACGGTCGAATAGCGGAGCCGTAAGCTGCCTGGAAGGGGATCGATGAGAGCCAGATTCGTCTACGTCGATAGCGACGAGCGCCATCGCCTGTCCGGGAATCTGCTTCTCGACGAGCGGGGTGAGGACGAACCCGGGCAGATGACGTTGGCGCGGGCACCATATTGGGCGCCTTCCCGGGCGACGGTCTTGGCAAGTCCGATCAGCCCGTGCTTGGCGGCCATGTAGGGCGCCTTGAGCTTCGAGGCCTCCTTCGAATGGACCGAGCCGATGTAGAGGATCGTGCCGCCTCGGCCCCGGGAATACATTCGGCGGAGGGAGGCCCGGGTGGTCAGGAAGGCTCCGTCCAGATGGATCGCGAGCATCTTCTTCCAGTCGCTGAACGGGAACTGGTCGACGGGCGCGACGATCTGGATTCCGGCGTTGGAGACCAGGACGTCGATTCCTCCGAAGCGCCGGCAGACCTCGTCTATCCCCGCCTCCAACTTCGGCCTCATCCGACACGTCCATCCTGATCGCGAAGGCCGAAGAGCCCCCCGTCGGATCGAGCTCCAGGGCCGGCACGCGCAGAATCGAGGTTGAGATCGGCGATGGCGACCTTCGCGCCGGCTTTCACGAACGCTCGCGCGATCTCCTTGCCGATGCCGCTGGCGGCGCCGGTCACGATCGCTGTCTTGTCCTTCAATTGCATGGCGGTTCCTGTGATTCGGGTAGCAACGGGCGCGCTCACGGCGTCGCCCCGGTGGCTTCGGGCGAATTCGAATAGACTTTCAGGAAGGCGTCTGCGGCCGCGGTGGCGGCGGTCACGATGTCGTTGGAGCTGGGGCCGAGCTCGGCGCTGAGCCGCGCTTTCCATGATCGTTGGGTCCCATTGCACTTCCTACCAATGGCTCGGAAGATGGATGCATAATCCATGTAACAGGCTATTGACTTGCAACCCTTTGCGAGCCGAGTATACCGCCTGTAATCGTCGAGTGTTTTCTTTTTTCAACGGTAGCAGTTTGCTTAAATCCTTTGCGCTGCAATGCAGCGCAAATTGCCTGTTGTTGCCCTGTCGGACCGGTGGCGCATAAGAGCCGCTGTTCGATAGGCCGCGTGTCAGTATCTTCGGGAATTTCGATGTCGGGGGAGATCGCATGGCGTCGCCGTTCGCAGGTGCCCAGATTATTTTCATGGATGCAGGCCAAGGCGACGCCACGCTGATCGCCCTGCCTGACGGTCAGTACATTCTGATCGACTGCGGTTCCAAAAAGAACAAAAACATCGTTTCGCTTACGATCGAGGAAATCTTCAAAAACACAATATATAAGAAAAAGTCACTTCTTGCTTTGATCATTACACATCCCGATGGCGACCAGTATACTTTGATCAAACAATTAATTATGGATATGAAAATCTCTATTGGACATTTGTATTATGGAGGCGCCGCCAGTCAGTATACGGGATTGAGCGGGTGGCTGGCAAACCCGAGCCCAACGACCCATCACCCGATCGGTCCTCAGCATTTCAGCGCTGCAGCGCGAGCGGAATTGTCCGTCGGCGGCATGGAAGTGCGAATCGTCGCCGGGAATGTCGGGTCGGGAGGAAGCGATTCCGATCCCAACCTTAACAGCCTGGTCGTTGCCGTAAGCTACAAAGGCCTTAACTTTCTGTTGATGGGCGATAGCTTCAAGTCAACCGAAGAACATATCATGGTGCAGGATAAAGCCAACGGCGGCCCTCTCGCTAAACTGCTGGCCAATGGCCAAACAATTCTCAAGGCCGGCCATCATGGCAGCGATTCGTCGACCGGCGGCGCTTGGCTGACATGGTGTCAGCCCACCGCAGCATTCATTAGCTCGGATACGAGAAGCTATGGCCCCGCCGGTACCAGTACTTGTGTGGACATTGTAATCAATCGCATTCTCAACTTGGAGAAAGACAAAAAGCCTGTGGTATTCGACGGTAGCGGTAAGCACGATTACGTTCAATATAATACCACATCGCTACGGCATGAAGCAATTCCCACGACTCGCTGGTTCTGGACAACTCTCAACAAACTTGTGCTGACCGGAGCCAAAGACTCCGCGGGAAAAGAATTGTTCAGTTCGGAAGGGGTGTCCTGGTATTATACCATCGACGCTACGGGCCAATCGCATGTCGGGGCGGGCATCAGTGCCTGATCCAGGGCTCTCGCGGCGCGACGGCGCCACCGATCGCGGCCGGCGATGACGCTCGCCTCGATCAGGACGAAGATCGCGGCGGCGGCAGGCGGAACATTGTCGCTCGACGGGTCGGATCTCGGCGTCGAAGCCATCGCGACTCTGTTCACGGACTATCTGGGCGGGAGCGCCCTTACGATCCACAATTGCGTCGTCGGCGCCGACGGATTGTCCATCAGCGGAACGATGACAATCGGGACGGTGACCAGTCCCGCCGCCCAGGTGGTCGTCCTGCCCGATGCCGCCAGCCTGAATGCGGCAGGGATCGAGGTCGCACTGCCGCTGGAATCGTGGAAGATCGACCTGCCGTTCACCCAGGTCGATGCGACCGCGCTCGGCGCGCAGGGCGCGGCCAATCCTCGACTTCGGCTGATGGCGACCGACGGCTCCGGCGACCCGTCGCTCGCCGGACCGGGGGCGTGGATCGAGGGCGACCTCAGGCTGCCGATCGCCGGCGCCACGACGAGCGTCGTCGCGGCCCCGGTGCCGCCGGCCGATACCGAGCCCCTCA
>JBEVDE010000320.1:0-4389 GCA_040514175.1 Allosphingosinicella sp.
GGGCTCGAGCTTAGTATCGGTTACAAGGGGGTCGATGCGGCCTTGGTTCCGGTCATGGTCGCAAAGCATTGCCCCGACGTGTCCATCCAGCAGTGCGATAAGCTCACCTATGCGCTCCAGAGCATCCTCGGCAAAAACAATGTCGGGGACGAGAGCTCGGTCGACGGGGCGCGTATCGCAGAGCTTCAAGGTGCGATCAGGGTGCACCAATCGGAGGTTGCGCGCCTCGATGACGACCTCAAGGGGGTCAAGTCGCAAATCGCCGATCTCGATCGCCTACGCAGCGAGTTGCAGGCCTTCAGCGTGGAGCAGCAGGCCCTTCAAGCGAGTCAGGCTCGCGAAGCAGCCGATCCGAATCGTGCGGATCCCCCCGAAGACCGGTCGTCGCGGCTGCAGGAAATCGGTGGCAGGATGCAGGAGCTGAACGCGAAACTGGCGACTCGCGAGGAGCTTCTGGCTACTCAGATGCGTAAGGAGACGGAGATCGAGAACGCGAACTCGAGGCTCACCGCCGATCGCAACCGCCTCAAGGAGCTTCAGGAACGGCGCGCTCAAAGCAGCAAGGACGATAAGGAGGACGCCCTGTCGGTGTTTGGAAGCTTCGACGGCAATGCCAACGCCAACAACAGCAGCGCCGCTTTGGGCGTCGGCAAGGTCTTCTCGACCGGTGTCGCTTCGCAGCATCTGACACAAGGCCTGGGCCGGGCCTCCACCGTCGCGGTGCGGTCCAAGTGCATCCAGACCGTCGCCGAGGTCGCTAAGAACCTTCCCGACGAGCCCAAGGCCAAGTTGCTCGCCCAGATCGGTGAAATCTGCATGGAAGGCGGAGACGCTCACCATTAAACGCGCCCTATTGGAATAGCCGGGGCAGTATATTTTCCCGGCTTTGTCCTCGGCAATTCGGGCGACTGTGCAATATACTCTGAGGGGATTTCGCAAATCCATCGCAGATGGGGCTGCAGCCCGCCGACCGCAGCTGCCCGCACGCAATGAGGCGCCGCGACGACTAGGCGGAGCGGTGCCGAGCTTCTAATCTCTTATCGAATGCCCCGCCACCTCCGCCCCCTCGCCCTCCTCGAAGCCGAGCAGCTCTCCGCCTCGGCCCCGCGCGAGCATGCCGCGCTTTCCGCCTCGGCGGGGACGGGCAAGACCCATGTCCTCACCGCGCGCGTGCTTCGCCTCCTCCTCGCCAACGTCGATCCCGCCTCGATCCTCTGCCTCACCTTCACCAAGGCGGGGGCGGCCGAGATGGCGGACCGGATCCATCGCCGGCTCGCGCATTGGGTGAGGCTGAAGGATGCGGAGCTGGCCGCCGAGCTCAGGGCGCTGGGCGAGGCTTACGATCCCGAGGCGCGGGCGCGGGCCCGCCGGCTGTTCGCCCGGGTCCTAGACGCCGCCGGCGGGGGCCTTCGAATCCAGACCATCCACGCTTTCGCCCAAGGCCTGCTCGCGGCCTTTCCGGCCGAGGCGGGGCTGGTGCCGGGCTTCCGTCCGCTCGAGGGGCGCGAGGAGCAATTGCTCGCCCGCCAGACCCTCGCCGAGATGCTCGTCCGGGCCGAGGAGGGCGGCGACCGCCGGCTGATCGCCGATCTCCAGGCGGTCAGCCACCGGCTCGGGGAGGGCGGCGCGGAAGGCTTCGTCCGCCGCTGCGCCCGCTCGCCCGACGCCATGACGTCACTCGGCCCGCCCGAGCTCGTCGAGGACCGCCTCCGCCGCGCCTTCGGCCTTCCGCTCGGCGACATTGACGAGGCGATCGCCGGCCAATGCTGCGACGATTTGTTCGACGTCGCCGCCCTGCGCCGGATCGGCCTCTTGAACCGCCAATGGGGGACGAAGAGCGGGCTGGAGCGGGCGTCCTTGTGCGAGCAATGGGGCGCCGCCGATCCCGCACAGCGGGCCCGGCTGCTCGACGCTTTGCATTCCGTCTGGGCCAGGGCGGACGGTGAAATACGCAGCTTTGCCAAGGGCCAGGCGCCGCAAGATGAGACTTATCTTGAACTGGCGACGGCCGCTTTCGAATGCTGCTCGAGGCTCCTCACCCAGCGCAAACTCGCCGCCCTCGTCGCCTGCCTCGCCGCTGGGCTTCGCGCCGGCCAGGCCTATGCCGAGGCCTGGACCGCGGCCAAGCGCGCCCACGCCGTGCTCGACTTCGACGATCTCATCCGCCTCGCCGAGCGGCTCCTGCTCGCCCCGGGCATGGGCGAATGGGTGCGCTTCAAGCTCGACCAGGCCAACGACCATATCCTCGTCGACGAGGCGCAGGACACCAATCAGGCGCAGTGGAACATCGTCATCGCCCTCACTCTCGAGTTTTTCGCGGGGGAAGGGGCCTCGAAGCGGCACCGCACCCTGTTCACCGTCGGCGATTACAAGCAGGCCCTCTTCGGCTTCCAGGGCACGGATCCGCAGAGCTTCGAAAACGCCCGCGCCTGGTTCGCGAGAGCGGCCGGGGAGGTGGGGCGCGACTTCCTCGATCTGTCGATGGACCTGAGCTTCCGCTCGTCGCCGCCCATCCTCGCGGCGGTCGACCGGCTGATCGAGGATCTCGGCCACGAGGCGCTCGGCCTGCCGCGCCCGCCCAACCCGCACGGCAGCCACCATTCGACTCGCCCCGGCTCGGTCACCCTGTGGCTTCCGCACAGCGAGGACAATGATGGCGGCGGCGGCGAGGAGAGCGGCGAGGAAGGCTGGGTGAGCGAGGCGGTGCGCGACTATGCCCGCCGCCTCGCCGCCCGGATCGCGGACTGGATCCGCAACCCGTTCATGCTCGGCGAGGGCGCGAAAAGGCGGCCGGTGCGGCCCGAGGACATCCTCGTCCTCGTCCGCCGGCGGGGCGACCTCGCCTCGCTGATCGTCGCCCGGCTCCATGCCGAGGGGGTGCCGGTGGCGGGGGTCGACCGGCTCGCTCTGTCGGCGCCGCTCGCCGTCCGCGACCTGCTCGCCGCCGCCCGCTTCGCCGTCCAGCCGCTCGACGATCTCAACCTCGGCGCCCTGCTCGTCTCGCCTCTGTTCGGCTGGACCCAGGAGCAGCTCTTCGCCGCGTCGTTCCGCCGCGAAACGCCGCTCTGGCTCCACATTCGTGGCGAAAAGTTGCGATTCGAGGCGGATCCGCCGCCTTTGTCCGAGACCCTCGACGGCCTCCACGAGCTGCTCGGAATGGCGGATTACGCGACTCCCCACGCCTTCCTCGAGACGATCTTGAGCGGGGCCTTAAGAGGCCGCCACAAGCTTCTGGAAAGGCTCGGAAACGAGGCGCGCGATCCGATCGAGGAACTGCTCTCCGCGGCGCTCGATTTCGAGTCCCGGCCGGCCCCCTCGCTGCAGCGCTTCCTCGACTGGTTCGCCCGCGGCGAGGTCGAGATCGTGCGCGATCCCTCCGCCCCCCTCGACGCCGTCCGGGTGATGACCGTCCACGGCTCGAAAGGCCTGCAATCCCCGGTGGTCATCCTCGCCGACGCCTGTGCCGACCCGGACCGCAGGGGCGGCGGCTTCGGCGGCAATTTCGTCACCGTCTCGCTCCCCCCCGACGGCCCCCAAATCCCCATCTTCCGGCCTCGCAAGGACGAGCTCGCCGAGCCGATCGCCGCCCAGCTCGCCGCCCTCGACCGCCGCGAGCGCGAGGAGCATTGGCGGCTCCTCTACGTCGCTTCGACCCGCGCCGAGGAACGCCTCTACATCGGCGGCGCCCTCGGCCCGGCCGACCGCAGGGGACCGGCCGCGGCGAGCTGGTGGACCGCCTTCGACACTTCGCTCGCGGGCCTCGGCGCCGAATGGGGGGACGATCCCCACTGGGGCCGGGCCCGCCATTTCGGCGATCCCGAAACTTTCACCAGGGCCGCCCCCCGCGCCGCCGCGCCGGACGGCCTTCTGCCCGACTGGATTCGCCGCCCCGCGCCCACCGAGGCCCGGCCGCCTCGGCCGCTGGCGCCGTCGGCGCTGGGCGAGGACGACGTCGCCGACCCGCCGCCCTCGCCGGCGATGCGCGTGGCCGCCCAGCGCGGGCGGCTCCTCCACGCTCTGTTCGAGCGGCTTCCCGACGTCCCGCCGGAGGAGCGGGCGGAACGCGCCGACCGCTGGCTCGAGCGCTCCGCCGGAATCGAGGATGCGCAGCTTCGCCGCGGCTTGGTCGAGGACAGCTGCCGGCTCATCGCCGACCCCGCCCATGCCGCGCTGTTCGGGCCCGGCGCCCTCGCCGAGGCGCCGATTGCCGCCGTGGTCGAGGGCGGGCTGGTCGTCACCGGAACGGTCGACCGGCTCCTCGTCGGGCCCGACCGGATCCTCGTCGCCGACATCAATAACGACCTCCGAGCCCCGGCCGACCTGGCTGAGATACCGCTGCCCCACCTCCGGCAGAAGTCGGCCTATGTCGACGCCCAGAAGAGCATCTTC
>JBEVDE010000412.1:0-5345 GCA_040514175.1 Allosphingosinicella sp.
GAAAAAGAGCTTCGAGGGTCCCGAAGTGGATGTGTTGACTGCCGACCCGGCGACGATCGCCGGCCGCTTCCTTGCCGCGCGGCGCTCCGCGGGCGGCCTTGCCGGCTATCCCGGAGATTTTCCGGAGACCCTCGACGAGGCCTATGCCGTCCAGGATCAGGCGATCGCCGCCTGGGGCCGGCCGGTGCTCGGCTGGAAGGTCGGCCGGATCAATCCGCCTTTGTCGGGCCGCTACGGCGCCGACCGCCTGGCCGGGCCGATCTTCGCCGCGCAGACGGACAGCGAAGCCATTCCCGAATGCCCGGTCTTCGCCGAGGGCTTCGCCGCCGGAGAGGCCGAGTTCCTGCTTCGAATCGCGCGGACTCCGCCGGCGGGGCAGGGGCGCTTCACGCTCGACGAAGCCGCCGGCCTCATCGACTCGGTCCATGTCGGGATCGAGATCGCAAGCTCGCCTCTGGGCGCGATCAACAGGCTCGGGCCGGTCGCGGTGATCTCCGACTTCGGCAACAACAACGGCCTCGTCGTCGGCTCTGATATTCCCGACTGGCGGTCGAGCGGCTTCGAGCAATGGGAGGTGACGACCCTGCTCGACGGCGTGGAAGCGGGCCGCGGCCGGGCCTCCGCCTTTCCCGACGGCGCGATCGGCGCGGCGCGCTTCCTGTTCGAGCTGATGGCGAAGCGCGGCATCGCGCTCCGGCCGGGCCAGTGGATCTCGTCCGGCGCCGTCACCGGAGTCCATGACGCCCGCCCCGGCCAGCGGGTCGAGGCCCGGTTCGGCGAGGGCTATCGGGTGGAGTGCCGGCTCAGCGCGGCGAGGCCGGAGGGATAATCGTCATGCCGGACTTGATCCGGCATCCATGAACACGACGGCGACTCCATCGGATCGACGGCGTTCATGGGCCCCGGATCAAGTCCGGGGTGACGGTCGCGCCGTCAATGCGCCCACTCTTTGGTCAGCACCTCGGCGCTCTTCCCGTCCCACTTGATCTCAAGCTTGCGCTGCTGCGCGTCGTACAGCTCGTAAATGACGAGTCCATCGGCCTGCCGGCTTTCGATCACCCGGACGGCGGCATAATTTCCCGCCGCCTCGCGCACGGCCGCCGGCGCCGCTGCGAGCTCGATGTCGCGCTGGGTCTCCACGACGCGCCAGCGCCCGCCTTCCTCAAGGATGTCGAACTCGACCTCCGAGCCGTCGGCGAGCTTGCCGCCGATGTCGAAATAGCGGCGGCCGTCGCGCGTCTCGGCCTCGGCTTCGGCGGGGACGAAGCCGGGCTGAGCCGCCGTCGCGGCGGCCAGCACCTCCGGCGGCACCTGTGCAAGCGGGACCTCGGCCTTTCCCGACGTCGCCACCTTGCCCGGGGCCGATTCGTTCCGGTCCGGAGCGGCCGCCTGATTGCACGCCGCGAGCCCATAAAGGGCCGGTATCCAAAGAATATTCCTCATTTTCGGCACTTCCCTGCGACACTTTGGAGCGGAGTTCCATTGTATATGACACCGGTTTCCTCTACAAGCCCGAACGAGGCGCCAGGAGGGCGCGACGGAGGGTGTTCTTATGGCCGGGACGATCGCGAAAGGGGCGTCTTCCAGCGCCAAATTCAGTGGCGGGCGGGTGCGCTGGGGGATTTGCGCCCTGCTCTTCTTCGCGACCACGATCAATTATATCGACCGCCAGATGATCAGCGTCCTCAAGCCGACGCTGCAAAGCGAATATGGCTGGGACGAATCGACCTATGCCGACATCGTCTTCTCCTTCCAGCTCGCTTACGCGATCGGCTACGTCGTCTTCGGACGGCTGATCGACAAGCTCGGCGCCCGCTTCGGCTATTCGCTCGCGGCGACGATCTGGGGCCTCGCCGCAATGGCCCATGCCCTGGCCCATAACGCCACCCATTTCATGGCCGCCCGCTTCGCGCTCGGCCTCGGCGAATCCGGCAACTTCCCGGCCGGGGTCAAGGCGGTGGCCGAATGGTTCCCGAAGAAGGAGCGCGCCTTCGCGGTCGGGATATTCAACGCCGGCGCCAATATCGGCGCCATCCTCACGCCGCTGATCGCGCCTTTCCTCGTCATGTGGTTCGGCTGGCGCACCGCTTTCCTGTTCACCGGCGCGATCGTCTTCCTCTGGGTAATCTGCTGGTGGACGATCTACCGCCGCCCGCGCGAGAAGAAGAATCTCTCTCCCGAAGAGCTCGCTTATATCGAGAGCGACCCCGCCGACGCGCCCGGCGACGTCAAATGGCTGCCTCTGCTCCGCCACCGCCAGACCTGGGCCTATGCGATCGGCAAGTTCATGATCGACCCGATCTGGTGGTTCTTCCTGTTCTGGCTGCCGAGCTTCTTCGCCGACCAGCACGGGCTCAACCTGCTCACCTTCGGCCTTCCGCTCGCCGCCATCTACATCCTCTCGGACGTCGGAAGCATCGCCGGCGGCTGGCTGTCGTCGAAGCTCATCCACCGCGGCTGGAGCGTCAACAAGGCGCGCAAGACGGCGATGCTGGTCTGCGCTTTGTGCGTTCCGCCGGTGATGCTGGCGCCCGGCGTGTCCGGCGTCTGGGGCGCCGTGCTCCTCATCGGGCTCGCCACCGCCGCCCACCAGGGCTTCTCCGCCAACCTCTATACGCTCCCCTCCGATCTCTTCCCGCGCAAGGCGGTGGGGGCGATCATCGGCATCGGCGGCACGATCGGCGCGGTCGGCGGGATGTTCATGGCCAAGTTCACCGGCTGGGTCCTCGACGCCACCGGCAGCTACATGCCGATGTTCGTCATCGCCGGCTCGAGCTATTTGCTCGCTCTGCTCGTCATCCACCTGCTCGTGCCGAGGATGGAGGAAGCAAGGCTGGCGGACTCCTAAGTCCTCCCCGGCAAAAGCCGGGGAGGAACTTAGGAAGGACCATGCCCGACGATCCCGCTTTCTACCTCTTCGCGATCCCGGCGGTGATCCTGATCGGGCTCGCCAAGGGGGGCTTCACCGGGCTCGGCGCGCTCGGCACGCCGCTGATGGCGCTCGGCATGGACGATCCGGTCAGGGCGGCCGCGATCCTCCTGCCGATCCTGATCGCCCAGGATGTCGTCAGCGTCGCCGCCTTCCGGAGGAGCTGGGACGGCGCGGTGCTCGCCGCGATGCTGCCCGGCGCGGCTTTGGGGATCGGGCTCGGCTGGCTGCTCGCCGCCCGCATCTCGACCGGCGCGGTGATGGCGGTCCTGGGCGCGATCTCGATCCTGTTCGGCGCCTACCGGCTCGCCGTCGAGCGGGGCGGGGGGATCGCCGCCTCCTCCAGCTCGCCCGCCTGGGTCGGAAGCCTGTTCGGGGTCGCGGCCGGCTTCACCAGCCAGATCGCCCATGCCGGCGGGCCGCCCTTCCAGATGTGGGTGATGCCCAAAAGGCTCGAGCGCGACGTCTTCGTCGGCACCTCGGCTTTGTTCTTCGCCATCGTCAACTGGATCAAGGTCCCGGCCTATGTCGCGCTCGGCCAGTTCACGACGGCGAACGCGCTCGCCACGGCGGCGCTTTTGCCTTTGGCCGTCCTCGCCAGCCTCGCCGGCGTCAAGCTCGTCCGAAGGGTCTCGATGGAGCGCTTCTACGTCATCGTCTACGTCCTGATGATCGTCGCCGGCGGCAAGCTTCTGCTCGACGGGCTGGGGCTGGCCTGACCGGCGCTTTACCGCGAGGCGCCCTCATGCGAGGCTCGCTCGATGAGCGCCGTGGAAATACTCGGGCTGGCCGCCAGCGTCAGCTTGCTGGCCGGATGGCGCCTTTATTTTTGCGTCTTCGTCACCGGGCTCGCGATGAAGGCCGGCTGGATCGAGCTTCCGAGCCACTTGTCCGCGCTCGCCGCTCTGGCGAATCCGTGGGTCCTGGGCGCGGCCTTCGCCGGGCTCGTGGCGGAGTTTTTCGCGGACAAGATAATGTGGCTGGACAGCGTCTGGGACGCCGTCCACACCTTCATCCGGCCGGTCGGCGGGGCCCTTCTGGCGCTTGCCATCGTCGACGCCAACGATCCCGCCTGGCAGGTCCTGGCCTTCCTCCTGGGCGGGGGCGGCGCGTTCCTCGCGCACAGCGCCAAGGCGAGCTCGAGGGCGCTGGTCAACGTCAGTCCCGAACCGGTCAGCAACGTCATCGTCTCGGGCGTCGAGGATGTCGCGACCGGCGGCCTGCTCGCGCTGGCGATGGCCTATCCGGTCGCGGCGCTGGGCGTGGCGCTCGTCCTGCTCGGCCTGGCCGTTCTTCTGCTGGTCCTCGCCAGGCGAACGCTGAGGGCCTTGTTCCGGCGCGGAAAGTCGGCCCGCTGATCGGCGCGTTGGGTACTGACACCGGTATCAACGCTTGCTAAGCTGCGGCAATGATCAGCGCCAGCTTGCTCCTTCTTGCCGCCGCCTCCAGCGTCCCGGCCGAGCTCGTCGCTTTTCCCGGCGCGGAAGGCGCCGGGCGCCTGGCCGCCGGCGGCCGGGGCGGCCGGGTGATAAGGGTCACCAATCTCGACGACAGCGGCCCCGGCTCGCTTCGCGCGGCGATCGAGGCGACGGGGCCGCGAACGATCGTCTTCGACGTCGGCGGCACCATCCGCCTGAAGAAGCCGATGGTCATCCGCAACGGCAGGGTGACGGTGGCGGGGCAGACGGCGCCCGGCGGCGGCATCGCGGTTCGCGATTACGTGTTCGAAATCGCGGCCGACGACGTCGTCGTGCGCTACATCCGCGCCCGCCTCGGCGACGCGAGCCGGGTCGAGAGCGACTCCTTCACCATCGTCCGAGGCAATCGGATCATCGTCGACCATGTCTCGGCGAGCTGGTCGGTCGACGAGACCCTGTCGGCCGGAGCGCCGCTGCGCGGACCCGAGGACGGGCTTCGCGACGTCACCGTGCAATGGTCGATAATCTCCGAATCGCTCAGGAAATCGGTCCACGCCAAGGGCGAGCACGGCTACGGCTCGCTGCTTCGCGGGCGGTTCGGCGCGAAGATGAGCTTCCACCACAACCTCTGGGCGCACCATTCGGCGCGGATGCCGCGGCCGGGCAACTACCTGCCGCCCTCGCAGGACAGCGTCGGCGCCTATTACGACTTCCGTTCCAACCTCTTCTACAATTGGGGCGGGAGCTACGCCGGCTACAATGCCGACGAGGGGGAAAAGGCGTCGCACGCCGCCTATAATTTCGTCGACAATTACTATCTGCGCGGGCCGGATTCGAAAAAGCCGATCGCTTTCGACGAGCGCAACCCGATCGCCCGCGCCTGGTTTGCCGGCAACGCCATGGACGGGAAGGTGCCCGGCGACCCGTGGAGCCTGGTTTCCGGGCGAACGGATCAGGGCTACCGGCTGGCCGACCCGCTGGCCGTCGGCCCCGTCGCG
>JBEVDE010000429.1:0-4254 GCA_040514175.1 Allosphingosinicella sp.
CCCAGCCGGCGACGCTCATGTCGGGCATCTCGTCCATGCCCGGCGCCTGGTCGCCGCCCTGGGTGCCGAGGACCCACTGGCCGTCGGCGTCGGTCAGCCACCAATTGGCCGGAGTCGGGTTGGCGAGCCAGCCGCAGCGGCGCTTCCCGGCCGGAGCGGCCGCAACCGCCGGGCGCGCGGGTTCGGCGGCGGGGGCGGGATCGTCGGCAGGGGCGGCCTGGGCCTTATTTTCCGGACGAGGCTCCTGGCCGTTGCCGGGCGGAGTCGAGCCGGGCGAGCAGGCCGCGAGCAGGGCGGCGGCGAGCGCGGCGCCTAGCGGAACACGCATGTCGCGCCGCCCCACAAATGGCTCACTTTGGCATCGGGCGACTTGGAGTCGAGGATTCCGCTCATCCCGCCGGCGCGGAACTCGGTGCCGAGCGTGCTTTCCTCCGCCTCGAAGCCCGGCAGCGCCGCGACCTCGGCCCGGCTCGAGCCGACGCCGACTCCGTCCAGGGTCTTCAGCGCGCCCTTATTGTCCCAGCCGGCGAAGTGGCCGTCGAGCAGCCAGAGGGTGACCTCGCCCTCCCAGGCGGCGAATTGCATGCCGCCGCCGCCGCATTCCTCATTGGCGCCGCGCTCCGTCGGCGGCCGCCCGAGGGCCTTGGTCAGGGCCTCGACCGCTTCCGCCGCCGGCATTCCGAAGGCGAGGGTGCGCGGCGGAGTCGCGCTCGGGATGCGGAGCCCAGCGCCTTCGAGGACGATGGCGGCCGCCGGCGCCGGCGCGGCCACGGCAACATTCGCGGCTTCGTTCGAGACGCTCTCGTTCCGCGCCGGCTCGGAGCCGCAGGCGGCGAGCCCGAGCAGGAGCAGGCCGCCGGCGCTGGTCAATTTGTGCAAGATGAGGCCCTTTTCGTGATCGTCCGCCCGATTGGACCTTGCGCGCGTGGAAGGCAAATTCTTCGCCGGAAAGCCTGTCCTAGCCTTCCTCGCCTTCGTCCGCCGGACCGCCCTTCAGGACGAACCTCTTGTCGCAATAGCCGCAGTCGACATAGCCCTTCTCGTCGATCTGCAGATAGACGCGCGGATGGCCGAGCGCCGGATGGGTCTCGCTCGCTCCGTCGCAGGCGACCCGCGGGGTGGCGACGTGGCTGATCTCCGGGGTGAAGCGGTCCGTCTGCATGGCGTGGGCCTGTAGCAAGGGGGGCGGAAGGGGGCAATCGCGCTGAAAATCCTCCCCCGGATTTCCGGGGGAGGGGTTCTGCGAACGCTGGAAGAACCCCTCCACCATGCTTCGCATGGTCCCCTTCCCCGCGAAATCGCGGGGAGGATTTAGGAGCCCGTCTCCGCCATGAAGTCCCGGATCGCGCCCGTCACCGTTTCCGGCTCCTCCCAGGTGATGAAATGGCTCGCGCCGGGGGCGGTGACCAGCCGCAGGTCCTCGATCAGGTCGTGGAGCCCGTCGAGCTGGACCGGGAGCAAGGCGGTGTCCTTCAGGCCCCAGACGATCAGGGTCGGCATCGTCAGCTTCGGGAAGGGCGCTTGCGTCCACGAGGGCGCCTCGGCCGCCTCGCCCGGCGCCGGGACGACCATCTTCGAGGCCCGGTACCAGTTGAGCATGGCGGTGAGCGCGCCCGGCTTCGACCAGTCGTCGAGATAGCGCCGGCGCTCCGCGGCGGACAGCTCGCCGGCGCCGGCATGGCTCAGCACCAGCCGGTCGAGAAAATTCTCCAGCCCCATGCCGGCGATCGCCGCCTCGGCCGCGGGGGAGCGGAAGAAATTGATATATTGCGAGGCCTCGCGCTGGGGTCCGTCGTCGATCAGGCTCTTCTGGAAGACGAGCGGGTGGGGCGCGTTGGCGATGATCAGCCTCTTCACCCGCGCCGGATGGGTCAGCGCCGCCGTCCACGCCACCGCCCCGCCCCAATCGTGGCCCGCGAGGGTGAAGCGATCGAGGCCAAGCGAGTCGGCCAGCGCCATGAGGTCGGCGACGATCCTCCCGGTCTCGTAATTCTCGACTCCCGCGGGCTTGTCCGAGGCCGCGAAGCCGCGCTGGTCGGGCGCGTAGACCCGGTAGAGGTCGGACAGGCCGTCGAGCTGGTGGCGCCAGGTGCGGTGCGATTCGGGGAAGCCGTGGAGGAAGACGATCGGCTCGCCGTCCTCGGGACCGGCGGAGGCGAGATTGAGGGTCACTCCGGTGGCGAGGGGGACTTGGCTGCAGGTGAAATCGGTCATGGTCGCTCCATTAGTCCCTGCCCTCGACGGGGAGGGCGCTCAGGGATAGCTCACCGTCTTGGGCGGAACGGTCGGCAGCGGGATGAACTCGCCGTCGTCGTCGGGCGGCAGGACGAACTTGCCGCCCCGCCAATCCTCCTTGGCCTGGTTGATCCGCTCCCGGCTCGACGAGACGAAATTCCACCAGACGTGGCGCGGCCCGTCGAGCGGCGCTCCGCCGCACAGCATGACATGGGCGCCGGACTCCGAGCGCAGGGTCGCCGCCATCCCGGGCGCAAGCACGTAGAGCACGCTCCGCTCGAGCCTGAGGCCGTCGAGGCTGGCCTCGCCCTCGGCGACGTAGACGGCCCGCTCGTCGGCGCCGGCGTCGACCGGCATGGCGCCGCCCGGATCGAGCCGGATGTCGGCGTAGATCGTCTCGCTGTGGCAGGTGACCGGCGAGGTCGCGCCCCACAGGGAACCCATCACCACCCGGGCGCTGGCGCCGCCGCCCTCGACGACGGGCAGCCGGTCCTTCGCCACATGCTCGAAGGCGGGCTCGATCTCCTCTTTCGCTCTGGGGAGCGCGATCCAGGTCTGGATCCCGCTCAGCTCCGGCCCGTCCGGCCGAAGACGGGCCGGCGACCGTTCCGAATGGGCGATGCCGCGTCCCGCCGTCATCAGATTGACCGCGCCCGGCTCGATCGTCGCGAAGGTGCCGAGCGAGTCGCGATGGTCGATCGCGCCCGCGAACAGATAGGTGACGGTGGCGAGGTTGATATGGGGGTGCGGCCTGACGTCGATGCCGCCGCCCGCCGGCAGGTGGGCCGGGCCCATCTGGTCGAAGAAGATGAACGGCCCGATCGTGGTCCGCTCCCGATGGGGAAGCGTGCGGTGGACCTTGAAGCCGCCGAGATCGTGGGTGGCGGGGTGGAGCGTCTGAAGGATGAGGTCGTCGGTCATGGGGGACTCTTAAAGGAGCGGGAGGAGGCGCGTCACCCCCACCCGTCACCCTGGACTTGATCCGGGGTCCATGAACACGGGCCTGCGCGAATTTGCTTCGATTCGTGTTCATGGATCCCGGCTTCCGCCGGGATGACGAACAATCCCTGCGGCCGGGCGCCCGGCGCCGTCACTCGCCCGGCGCCCGGGCCTTGATCGCAAGCGCGTGGACATGGTCGCGAAGCAGGTCCGCAAGCGCCGAGTTCACCGCCCGCTGCCGCTCCACCCGGCTCATCCCGGCGAATTGCTCCGCCGCCACCTCCACCGTGAAATGGCTCTCGCCGCTGCCGTCGTCGCCGGCATGGCCGCGGTGGCGGGCGCTGTCGTTGGTCACGACGAGGCGTGTGGGAGCGAGGGCGGCGCGCAGCCTTTGCTCGATCTCGGCGGCGATTCGGCCGGTGAAAGCTTCGGTCATCGCGCCTATATAGGCGGTTTGGCTCAGAAGGTGAGTGCGTGGCGAGCGCAGGCGGAAGACAGACGAGGTTCCATGGCCGGGCGGAAGCGCGCGGTATCTGCGCGCATCCGGACTGCGAGGCCGCGGGCGAGTTCCGCGCCCCGGCCGGCCGCGGCCCGAGCTTCGACGGCCCCGGCGACTGGCGCTGGCTGTGCCTCGACCATGTCCGCGAGTTCAACGCGGGCTATAATTATTTCGAGGGGATGAGCAGCGACGAGATCCAGGCCGCCAACAATCCTTATGGCGGCTGGGACCGCGAGACCCGCGCTTTCGCCCATATGGGCGCCGACGGCCCGCCCCGATGGGCCGATTTCCACGATCCGCTGGACGCGATCGGCGCCCGCTTCCGGCGCGCCGCCGCCGAAGGCCCGAGACTCGACGGCCGCGAGCTGAGCGAGCCCGACCGCAAGTCGCTCCGGATCCTCGGCCTCGGCACCGACGCCGACCGCCGCACCCTTCGCCGCCGCTACGCCGACCTTCTGCGCCGCTACCATCCCGACCATAATGGCGGCGACCGCGGCCACGAGAAGGCTTTGCAGTCGGTGATAGAGGCTTATACGCACCTCAAATCCCGTCCGGCCTTCGCCTGATTCCCTGTTCTTAGA
>JBEVDE010000436.1:0-9673 GCA_040514175.1 Allosphingosinicella sp.
CTCTATCTCGTCTACATCACCTTCGACGCGGACAACCAGCTCGTCGTCCGTCACATGCAGACGCGTTCGCTCGAGGGCCGCGGAGTCGCGGCGGCGGAGAAATATCTGTTCGCGCAGGCCGCCCTTCGCGATGGCGGTCCGAACCAGGTCGGCCGCGATTTCCAGACGATGACCTTCAAGGGTCCGACCTATTTCACCATCGTCGTCGACAACGACAATTGGGACTTCCTGTTTCCCGCGCCGCAGCTCGAGGACCCGCCTGGAGTCGAGAGCCACGATCCCATCCTGTTCATCGCGCGGAAGGTGACGCTGGTGGAAGGTCCCGGAGGCGGGCTTACGCGCGAGGTGCAGTCCTTCGCGCCGAACACCGCCTTCTACAATGCCGAACCCGTCCTGGTCGACGGCAGGAACGCGGTCCGCTGCATCAATTTCTGCACGGATGCGCAAGGCCGGCCGATCGGCGGAGATGCCCGGAATATTCAGGATATCGGCTTCGAGATCTATCTCCGGGCGCCGTTCAGGATCGCGGGCGCTGACGATCGCAAGATCGTGGTGATCATCGATCCCGACGGTCAGAACCAGGGACCCGACTGATCGGTCGTGGGGGACGCCCGCCGTCCCCCACGGCTCCGGACGAACCGGCTCCTGTCCAGGTGCGGGCGTCGCGATGGGCATCAGCAACAGGAGTAAGTCCATGGTAATCGCCCCGTTTTGCTTGCGCACATGCGGACTCCACGGGAGCCCGGAGGGCAAGTTGATCGCCTTCGGTCCAATTAACCGCCCGTCGAGCGGAACCGGCACTTGATCCGAGGCCTAAAGGGGTGGGTATAAGGCGATCATGCCTTCCGCCCCCCTTTCCCTCATCATCGCCTACGCTCGGGCCGGGGCTTCCGCCTTCGCCTGGGAGCGCTTCGCCGCGGCGGGATTCGACCGGGTCACGGACGATGCCGCGGCGCTCGGGGTGAAGGGGCGGCTGCTCAAGGATCGCGCCCTCGCCCGCCAGGGGGCGGAGCGCCGGCGGCTCTACGCCGAGGCCGCCGCCGCCTATCGCAGCGCGGCCGCCCTCAACGGCTCGACCTATCCCCTGATCAACGCCGCCACGCTTTCCCTGCTGTCGAGAGAGGAAGCGCAGGCCCGGGACACCGCCCGGCAGGTACTCGAGCAGATCGAGCAGGATCCGGAAGAGCCCGAAACCCCTTATTACCGGGTCGCGACCCGCGCCGAGGCCCTGCTCCTGCTCGGCCGCGAGGCGGAGGCGCGCAGCAGCTTCTCCGAAGCGGTCGCACTGGTGCCGCAAGCCTGGGAAGATCATGCCTCGACCCTCCGTCAGCTCGCCCTGATCCTCGCCGAGCAGGGCCGCGACTCGGCCTGGCTCGACGTCCACCGCCCGCCCCGCTCGCTCCATTTCGGCGGCCATATGTCGTTCGACCCTAAGGTCGTGCGCCGCGAGCATCTCGACGAGAAGATCGCCGCCGTGCTGGAGGAGGAAAGGATCGGCTTCGGCTATGGCGCCCTCGCCGCCGGCGCCGACATCATCATCGCCGAGGCCTTGCTGGAGCGCGGCGCCGAGCTTCATGCCGTGCTTCCGGGCGGGGCGCAGGCCTTCGCCGCCGTCTCGGCCGATCCGTTCGGAACGGCCTGGCGGCGGCGGTTCGACGCGGTGCTGGAGCGAGCGGAGACGGTTCGGCCGGTGCGTCCGATCCACACCCGCCCGGACGCGGCGATGATCGGCCTGGCCGACGAGATCGCGATGGGCGCGGCGCTGATGAACGGGCGGCGGCTGGAGAGCTCGGCCGTCCAGCTGCTGGTGCTCGACTCGGCCGGTCCCGGCAACGGCGCCTCGGGCCGCTCCCGCGAGATCTGGGCGGCGGGAGGATGGCGGCAGCGCATCCTGACCGCCCCGCGCGAGACCCGCAACGATCCGCTCGCGGCGGTGGCGCAGGCGGCGGAGCCGCTGGCCGTCCTCGCAGTCGGGCTGACCGGCGACTCGGCCCTCGAGCGGGCGCTTGCCGATCTCCACGCGCTCGTCGCCCAGCTCGCCGAGCCGGCGATGCCGCCCTATCTCACCGAGGACCGGCTGATCCTCGCCTATCGCCATCCCGGCGAGGCGGCGGACGCCGCCGTCCGGCTGCTCGGCGCCGCCCCTGACGCCCTCGCGCTGCGCATCGGCGGCCAGTACGGCTCGGCCGATACCCTGCGCGACCCGTTCGGGGGCGGCCTTCGAATCGCCGCCGCCGGCACCGCCGCCGCCGCGGGCGCGCTCGCCTCCGCCCCGCCCGGCACGGCGTGCGTCACCGACGATTTCGCCGCCGCCCTCGCCGCCGCCGGGCCGCGCTGCCCGGCCGCCGAATATATCGGCGAGCTGACCCCGCCCGACGAGGGGCCGCCGGTCGGGCTCTATGCCCTCAAGTCAAATGATCAGCTCTTCCAGCCGGTGGGGGGCTAGGACGGTCAGCGAACCGGAATCGCGGCGGACGATGCCGCGCCGTTCCAGAGCGCTTACCGCCCGCGACGCCGTCTCGCGGGTGGTCGAGACCCGAATCGCCAGCTCGGACAGGACCGGAACCGGATGGATGGCGTGGCCCGGCGACGACCGCGCCAGGCGGAGGATCTCGGCATAGACCCGGCCCACCGCCGAGACCGCCGCCCGCTCGTAGATTCGCGACGTCGCCCGCCGCAGCTGACGAAGCAGGAGCCGCGACAGGGCGAGGCCGATGCCGCCGTAAGCCTCGGCCAGCGCCACCAGGTCCCGGCTCTTGAGGACGAAGCTTCGCGCCGCCTCGACGGCGACGATTTCGGCCTCCTCGGGCGCCGGATCGAGCTCGCCCAGCGCTCCGAACAGGTCGCCCGGACGATATTCGCATAGCAAGACGATCTGCCCCTCGACGCTGTACAGCAAGGCGTGCGCCCGGCCCTGGGTCAGCAGATAGGCGGCCGAGGTCTTCTCGCCCTGACGCACGATGGTCGAATGGGGGGCGAAGGCCCGCACCGTCCCGCGTACGAAAATAGTGCCGGCGATCTCGTCGGAGCAGCCGAAAGTCTCGCGAAGAAATGCGCGAACATCCTGCTCGGGCAGGGACCTGGACTTGTCGACGACCGCCACGGGACGAGAGAACAACAGAGGCCGAAGCGCTTGGCAAGCGCCCCGCTCATGCTATCGACGTCGGCGTGATCCCCACCGGTCTCCTCGGCGGTTCCTTCAACCCCGCCCATCGCGGTCATCGCCGGGTCAGCGCCGCGGCGATCCGGGCCCTCGGCCTCGACGAAATGTGGTGGCTGGTCTCGCCCGGCAACCCGCTGAAACCGGTCGAGGGCATGGCGCCGCTCACCGCCCGGCTCGCCTCGGCCCGGCGGCTCGCCCGCCGGCTGCCGATCCGGGCGACCGCGATCGAGGCCGAGCTGGGCACCCGCTACACCGTCGACACCCTCGCCGCTTTGGTCCGGCTCTATCCGGACCGGCGCTTCATCTGGCTGATGGGAGAGGACAATCTGGCCCAGTTCCATCGCTGGCGCCATTGGCGCAAGATTGCCGAGACGGTTCCGATTGCGGTCGTTTCGCGTCCGGGATATGATGGCGCCGCCCACGCGGCTCGCGCGATGGGCTGGCTGCGGCGCTTCGTCCATCCCGCGGACCAGGTTCGGAACTGGACGGAGTGGAGAACGCCGGCGCTCGTGTTCCTGAGATTGCCGCTCGATCCGACCTCCGCCACAGGCATTCGTGCCGCCGTTCCGAACTGGCACCAATCGGAAGCTTATTCGTTCAACCCCCGGGCCCTGCGCGACGGCGTAACGCGGCGGCTCGTGACTTGAGGAGGCAGTTTGCCCGCTAACGCACCGGCCCCGCCCAGCGGCGGAGCGCATGAGAAGGTCGAAGCCCTGCACAGGCTCGTGCTTCGATCGCTGGACGATGACCAGGCCCAGGACGTCGTCTCCATCCCTTTGGCAGGCAAGTCCGCGATCGCCGATCACATGGTGATCGCCTCGGGCCGCTCGACCCGTCAGGTCGCCTCGATGGCCCAGAAGCTGGGCGAGCGGATCAAGCAGGAGCTCGGCCGCAGCGTCCGGGTCGAGGGGCTTCCGGTCGCCGACTGGGTGCTGATCGACGCCGACGACGTCATCGTCCACATCTTCCGCCCGGAGGTCCGAAGCTTCTACAATCTCGAGCGGATGTGGGCGTTCGAAGGGGATTCGGGGACAGCGCCGGCGACGGCGGCAGGCTGAGCGCACGGCGGATAGACCTCGTCATGCCGGACTTGATCCGGCACCCATGAACCCGGATTGTGGATGTATGGCGAGCGCGGTGTTCATGGGTCACGGCTTTCGCCGGATGACGGGTAGATGAAGCTCCACATCGTCGCCCGCGGCAAGATCGGCCGAAGCCCGGAAGCGGAGCTGGTCGAGCGCTATCTGAAGCGGGTTTCCTGGCCGATCCGGATCACCGAGCTGCCCGAGAGCGGCGGCCGCCTCCCCCCGCCGGTCGAGAATTCGGTCACCATCCTCCTCGACGAGAAAGGCAAGACCCTGGGCTCGGCCGATTTCGCCGGGCGCCTCGAGCGCTGGCGCGACGAGGGCCGGCGCGAGGCGCGCTTCCTGATCGGCGCGGCGGACGGATTCGGCGATGCCGAGCGGGCGGGAGCCGATCTGCTGCTCTCCTTCGGCCGAGCGACCTGGCCGCACATGATGGCCCGGGCGATGCTCGCCGAGCAGCTCTGGCGCGCCACTTCGATCCTTGCCAACCATCCCTATCACAGGGAAGGATGACGGCATGGCGCCCCGCGACGAAAAATCGGTGGAAAAATCGGTGTCAGACACCCATTCCGGACGCTGGATAAATCGGTGTCTGACACCGATTTTACTCGCCCCCTTTCTTCTCCTCGCCGGCGACCTCGCCGTCGCCCAGGCGCCGCCCACCCTCGCCCAGGCGCAGCGGGAAGCGGCGGTGGCCAGGCGCCGCTCCGACTTGCTCGAGCGCCAGGCGCAACGCGCCACCGGCGAGGCCGCCCGGGCCAACGCCGCCGCCGCCGCCCTCGCCTCGCGCATCGAGGCGGCAGAGGCCGACATCACCGCGGCCCAGGCCCGGATCGCCCTGATCGAGCGCCTGAGCGCCGCCCAGCGCGCCCGCCTCGCCGCAAGCCAGGGCTCGCTCATCCGGCTCACCGCGGCGCTCCAGACCATGGCCCGGCGGCCGCCGGCTTTGGCCCTGATCCAGCCCGGCTCGCTCGACGAGGTCGTCCACGTGCGCGCCCTGCTCGCCTCCTCGCTCCCCGCCATCCGCGCCCGGACCGCCGGGGTCCGCGCGGAGATGGGCCGGGGCGAAAGGCTTCGCCGCCAGGCCCGCGAGGCGGTCGTCCAGCTCGGCGCCGGCCGCCGCGACCTGCAGGGGCGCCGGATCGCCCTCGCCCGTTTCGAGCAGGCCGAGCGCCGGCGCTCGGCGAGCCTGATGCAGTCCGCCCTGCACGAATCCGACCGCGCGCTCGCCTTCGGCGAGGAAGCGCGCGACCTCGCCGCTCTGGCCGGGACCCGGGCCTTCCAGGCGCGGCTTCAGCGCCGCCTCGCCGAGCTTCCGGGACCGGCGCTCCGCCCCGGCGCGGCGCCCGCCCGCCCCCGGCCGCCTTATTACGTTCTCCCCGTCGAGGGCCGGCTCCTCACCGGCACCGGCGAGATCTCCGACGCCGGGGTCCATGCCCGCGGCCTCACCTTCGCCACCGCCGCCGGCGCCCAGGCGGTGGCGCCCCGATCCGGCCGGATAGCCTATGCCGCGCCGCTTCGCGGCTATGGCGAGGTCGTCATCGTCGACCATGGCGGCGGCTGGACGACGACCCTGACCAACCTCGCCGGCCTCGCCGTCCGGCGCGGCGACCGGGTCCGCGCCCGCCAGCCACTGGGCCGGGCGGCGGCCGGCGAGGTCACGATCGAGCTCCGCAAGGACGGGCGGCCGTTTCCGATCACCTTGCTGCTTTGAAATCCTCCGCGAGCCTGCTCCCCATCGAAGATGGGGAGGATAACTCCGATTGCTCGTTCACCCGGGGTTGCTTTTCGCCCGCCTAAAAAGGCGGTACACGCGTCTCGAACGGCCTGAACAGGATACCCAGATGAACAATTTCCTCCGCTCGCTCGCACTGGTCAGCGCGGTGGCGATCGTCCCCGCCGCGACCGCGTCCTTCGCGGCGGTCGACGTCGACACCTATCGCGAGCTCGACCAGTTCATGAGCGTCTTCGAGCGGGTCCGCTCCGAATATGTCGAGCAGGTCGACGATAAGACCCTGATCCGGGGCGCGATCGACGGCATGCTGGCGAGCCTCGATCCGCACAGCTCCTACATGGACGAGCGCGGCTATCAGGCGCTGATGACCACCACCGACGGCAATTACGGCGGACTCGGCCTCAACGTCACGATGGAGGACGGGGTCGTCAAAGTGGTCACGCCGATCGAGGACAGCCCCGGCTTCAAGGCGGGAATCAAGGCCGGCGACTATATCACCCATCTGAACGGCAAGCTGATCTACGGCGGCACTCTCGACGAGGCCGTGGACTCGATGCGCGGCCCGCCGGGCAGCACGATCAAGGTCACCATCCTTCGCCTCGGCCGCGACAAGCCGTTCGACGTCACTCTGACCCGCGCCGATATCGAGCTCAAGGCGGTCAAATGGCAGGTGAAGGACAATGTCGGCGTGATCAACGTCAACACCTTCAGCCGCACCACCACCGACGAGACCCTGGCCGCGATCGCCGCCATCGAGAAGCAGCTCGGCCGGCCGCCGCTCGGCTATATCGTCGACCTCCGCTCCAATCCGGGCGGGCTTCTCGACCAGGCCGTCGGCCTGTCCGACGTCTTCCTCGAACGCGGCGAGATCGTTTCCCAACGCGGCCGGAGGAAAGCCGATATCGAGCGCTATTTCGCCAAGCCGGGCGATTCCGCCCGCGGCCTTCCGATCGTCGTCCTGATCGACGCGGGCAGCGCCTCGGCGGCCGAGATCGTCGCCGCGGCGCTCCAGGACCATCACCGCGCCCTCGTCATGGGCGAGCGCAGCTTCGGCAAGGGCTCGGTCCAGACCCTGGTTCCCCTGAGCCAGAAGACCGGCCTTCGCCTCACCACCGCCCGCTATTACACCCCGTCGGGCCGCTCGGTGCAGGAAGGCGGGATCAAGCCCGACATCGAGGTGCCGCAGCTTTCCGACCCCGATTACAAGTCGCGGCCGAAGCTTCGCGAGGCGGATCTGAGGCGCCATCTGATCAACGAGGTCACCGTCGACAACGACGTGATCGAGGACGACGGCAAGCCCGATCCGCGCTTCGCCGCCACGCCCGAGCAATTGAAGGCCAAGGGCGTCGAGGACTTCCAGCTCAATTACGCGCTCCAGACCATCTCGCGCCTCGGCCGCAACGCCGCGGCGACTCCCGCCGCCGGCGGGGCGCGGCCGACCGGAAAGCGCTGATGCAGGGCGCGGTGCACGGTGATCATGCTACGTCATCCCGGATTTGATCCGGGACCCATGGACACGGAATGTGAAAATTCGAGCCGACGGTGTTCATGGGTCCCGGCTTCCGCCGGGATGACGCAGCGAGCTTCCCTGCGCGGGAGAAGGTCATGACCTCGCTCGACAAGGCCCGCGCCCTCGCCCTCTTCGTCCCCGCCGCGCTTCTCGCCGGGGCCTATGGTTCCGAAATCTGGGGCGGGCTCTACCCGTGCGAGATGTGCTGGTGGCAGCGTTACGCCCATTTCGCCGGGCTCGGCTTCGCCCTGCTCTCGCTGCTCCTCCGCAAGGCCCCCGACCGCGGCCGGAGCTTCGTCTGGCTGGCCGCCCTCGCCATTCTCACCAGCGGCGGCATCGGCGCCTATCATGCCGGGGTCGAGGCGGACATTTTCGAAGGCTTCACGACCTGCACCTCGGCCACCGCCGCCGGCCTCAGCAGCGATGAGCTTCTGAAGGCGATCATGGCGGCGCCGATCGTGCGCTGCGACGAGGTGCAATTCGCCTTCCTCGGAATCTCCATGGCCGGTTGGAATGCGATCCTTTCGATCCTTGCCGCGTTGTCGGTCCTGTGGCTGAGCCTCAGACGCCCCAGGACGCGGCCGTGACCGGCGTCGGAACCGCCCCCGCCGCGCCGCGCTGGAGGCCGGGAGACGAGCGGCCCGACGTCGCCTCGATGGTCCGGGTCGACCAGGCGGGCGAATATGGCGCCACCCGAATCTACAGCGGACAGCTCGCCGTGCTTGGCGGCCACGCCGCCAGCCGGCCGATCGCGAGGATGCAGTCGCAGGAGGAAGCGCACCTCAGGACCTTCGACGAGATGATGGTCGAGCGCGGCGTCCGGCCGACCCTTCTCCAGCCGGTGTGGCGCGTGGCCGGCCATGCGCTCGGCGCGGCGACGGCGCTGATGAGCCCCAATGCCGCCATGGCCTGCACGGCCGCCGTCGAGACCGAGATCGACCGCCATTATTCCGACCAGCTCCGAGCCCTCGGCCATGAGGAGCCGGACCTCGCCGACACGATCCGCCGCTTCCGCGAGGAGGAGCTCGAGCATCGCGACACGGCGCTCGCCGCCGGCGCCGAGGACGCGTTCGGCTACCCCATATTGTCTTCCCTCATCCGCGCGGGCTGTCGTATCGCCATCGCGCTGTCGAAAAGGATCTGACCCGTGATGAAAGCCCTCCTCCTCGCCGCCGGCGGCGCCCTGCTCGCGGCCGCACCGGCCGCCGCGCAGACGCGGCCGGCCTCGCCCGCGGCCGAACCGAAGATCAGCACGATGATCATCTACGGCGACGATGCCTGTCCGCAGAGCACCGACGACACCATCGTCGTCTGCGCCCGCAAACCGGAGAAGGAGCGCTACCGGATCCCCGAGGCGCTTCGCGGCGATCCCAACGATCCGACCAACCAGGCCTGGGCGAGCCGCGCCCAGGCCCTCGAATATGCCGGCCGCTCGGGCATCGGCAGCTGCTCGCCGGTCGGCCCGGGAGGCGCCAGCGGCTGCTTCAACCAGATCGTCCGCGAGGCCCGGGCGGAGCGCGGCGCCGATCCCAGCGTCAACTGGAACGCCCTCGTCGAGGAAGCCCGCCGGGAGCGTCTCGGCAAGATCGACGCCCAGGCCGAAGCCGAGGAAGCCGACGCCAAGGCCGACGAGGCGGCGGCGACTCCGCGCTGATCATGATCCTCCCCATCGCGAGATGGGGAAGATAGGGAACCCTTCGCCCCTCCAGCCCTTCTTTCGCATGAACCCGAAAGGAGGCCGCTCATGAAAGCCGCCTGGTCCCTCGCCGCCCTCGCCGCCGCTTCGGCCGCGGCCCTCGTCCCCGCGCCGGCCGGCGCCCAGCAGGAAAAGGTCCGCCGCCTCGTCGTCTACGGCAAGGATCCCTGCCCGCGCGCCCAGAGCGGCGACGAGATCGTCGTCTGCGCCCGCCGGCCCGAGACCGAGCGCTACCGGATCCCGAAGGAGCTTCGCGACTCGACGATGCAGGACGATCCCGAAAGCACCAGCTGGGCCGCCCGCGCCGAGGCGCTCGAATATGTCGGCCGGACCGGAATCCAGAGCTGCTCGACCGTCGGCCCCGGCGGAGTCAGCGGCTGCTGGAACGAGTTGGTCCGGGCCTGGCGCCGCGACCGGCGGACGGGCGACGGCGAGCCGGGGCGGTAATTTAAAATCCTCCCCGCGATTGCGCGGGGAGGGGGAC
>JBEVDE010000025.1:0-3506 GCA_040514175.1 Allosphingosinicella sp.
GTCTATCAGCCGCTCGCCGATACCCCGCTTACCGAAACGACCGAGGGCGCGCTGAGGGGCGCCGGCCAATGAGCCGGATCGCCGGATCGAGCCGCGACGTCGCTTTGCTCGGCCTTCGCCGGCAATGGGTGCCGATCCTGAGCACGCTCGCCGCCGCTTTGCTTGCCTTGTTCCCCTTCGTCGCCAACTGGCCGGTCGCACCCGATTTCGCCTTCCTCGTCCTGCTCGCCTGGCGGCTGCTGAGGCCGGAAATGTGGCAGGCGCACATGGCCCTGCCGCTCGGCCTGTTCAACGATCTCGTCGCCGGCCTGCCGGTCGGCCAGTCGATGGCGCTGTGGACCTTGACCTTCCTCATCCTCGACCTCGTCGACAGCCGGGTCGGCTGGCGCGATTACTGGCTGGACTGGCTGTTCGCCGCCGCCGCAATCCTCTTCTACACCGCCGGCGGCTGGTATGTGGCGCGCCAGATGGGAGGCGTGACGCCCTTCGCCGTGCTCCTTCCGCAGCTCGGCCTGTCGGTCTTCGCTTATCCCCTGGTGGCGCGGCTGGTCGTCGCCCTCGACCGCTGGCGGTTGCAGCGATGATGAAGCGACGCAACCGCCCCGTCGTCACCGAGAGCAGCCAGCTCTTCACCTTCACCCGGCGCGCCATGGTGCTGGGCGGGTTCCAGGGTCTGCTCGGAGCGGCCCTGGCCGGCCGGATGGCCTGGATCTCTGTCGCCGAGAACGAGCGCTACAAGACGCTCTCCGAAAGCAACCGGGTGCAGCTCCGGCTGATCCCGCCGAGACGGGGCTGGATCGTCGACCGCGCCGGCCAGCCGATCGCGATCAACCGCAGCGACTTCCGGGTCGACCTCATCCCCGACCGACTGAAGGAGCCGGACCGGATCATCGCCGAGCTGACCCGGCTGCTCGGCCTCCCCCAGGACGAGGTCGACCGGATCAGGGAGGAATTGAAACGCGCCGCCGGCTACCAGCCGGTGCCGGTCGCGGAGAATCTGCCATTCGAGAAATATGCGGCGGTGACCATCCGCCAGCCCGAGCTTCCCGGAGTCGCGCCGCTTCGCTCCTTCTCGCGCTTCTACCCGGACGGGGCGGCGGTGGCCCATCTGGTCGGCTATGTCGGGACCCCGAACCAGGAGGAATATAAGAAAGAGGACAAGGCCCCGCTTCTGATCACGCCGGGCTTCAAGATCGGCAAGGAAGGCGTCGAGAAGACGATGGAGATGCGGCTGCGCGGCCAGCCGGGGGCGCAGCGCGTCGAGGTGACGGCGGGCGGCAAGCTGGTCCGGCAGCTGACCACCCTCCCCGACAAGAGCGGCGGCGCCTTGCCGCTGACCATCGACGCCGGCCTTCAGACCTTCGCGGCGCGGCGCCTCGGCGAGGAATCGGGCTCGGTGGTGGTGCTCGACTGCCTGACCGGCGACATCCTCGCTCTGGCCTCGATGCCGGCCTACGATCCCAACAGCTTCACCGACGGCATCAGCCGCAACGAATGGAAGATGCTGTCGCAGGACGAGCGCAAGCCCTTGCTCAACAAGGCCCTGAACGGCCTCTACCCGCCCGGCTCGACCTTCAAGCCGATGGTCGCCATGGCCTTGCTCCAGGCGGGGATCGATCCCAAGGCGCACGTCAACTGCCCGGGCGGCTTCCAGCTCGGCAACCGCTTCTTCCGCTGCCTCGGCCGGCACGGCTCGATGACCATGCACACCGCCATCGCGCGAAGCTGCAACACCTATTTCTATTCGATGGGCCGGCGCGCCGGGATCGACATCATCTCGGCGATGGGCAAGCGCCTCGGCTTCGGCCAGAAGTTCGACATACCGGTCGTCTCCCAGAATTACGGGACGATGCCGAGCGCCGAGTGGAAGAAGGCGCGCTACGAAAGAAGCGCCAAGCTCGTCGAACGCCCGGACTGGACCGAGTCGGACACCTTGAACACGTCGATCGGCCAGGGCTTCGTCATCGTCAATCCGCTCCAGCTCGCGGTGATGGCCGGCCGGGTCGCCTCCGGCCTCGATATCCAGCCCAACCTCATCCACCGCAAGCGCCCGGCGCCGGCGGCCCTGCCCTTCCCGAAGGACCATTTCGAGACGGTGCGCTCGGGCATGTGGGAAGTGGTCAACGGCGCCGGCACCGCCGGCCGGAGCAAGCTCGAGCTTCCCGGGATCGAGATGGGCGGCAAGACCGGAACCGCCCAGGTCCGCCGGATCACCGGCGGCCAGCGCGGCCAGTCCGGCGCCTGGAAATATCGCGACCACGGCCTGTTCGTCTGCTTCGCGCCCACCGCCAACCCCCGCTACGCCTGCTCGGTGGTGATCGAGCACGGCATGGGCGGCGCCCGCGCCGCGGCGCCGGTCGCCAAGGACGTGCTCACCTATCTGTTCGACAAGCCGAGGGCGCTGGCGTCGCTGGCGACGTTCGAGGAGCAATGGGGCGGCACCCTCGCCGAGCGGATGGAGCGGCGGGCGCAAAGCTGGCTCGCCGCCGCGAAGGCGGAGAAGGCGGCCGCCGGCGGCGGGACGCCCGGAGCCGGCCGCTGATGTCTGTGCTGGCGATCTTGTTCCGGCCTCGCCTTAATTCCTCCCCTGCTTTTGCAGGGGAGGGGGACCACCCGAAGGGTGGTGGAGGGGCCTTGCTGACTTCGAAGAACCACTCCACCGCGCTTCGCGCGGTCCCCCTCCCCGAGAAATCTCGGGGAGGAATTAAGGGAGGGCACCCGCTCTAATGGGCCTCGCCTTCGTCCCCGCGCCGCTCGCCAGCCTGCCCTGGCGGATGCTGTGGATCGTCGCCGCGCTCGGCCTGTCGGGAGTGCTCGCCCTCTATTCGGCGGCTGGCGGCTTCATGATGCCCTGGGCGCTCCCGCACATGGTCCGGCTCACGGTCTTCCTCGGCCTCGCCCTCGCCCTGTCGAGGATCCGGCCGCAGACCTATCACGACCTCGCCTTCCTCGCTTACGGGGGCGGCATCCTCCTGCTCATCCTGACCCTGGCGCTGGGCGTGATCGGCGGCGGCGCGAGGAGCTGGCTCGAGCTCGGCTTCCTGCGCCTGCAGCCGTCCGAGCTGATGAAGCCGATCATCGTCCTCACCCTCGCCCGCTTCTATGCCCATGTCCCTCCCACCGAGATCAGGCGCCTGTGGGCGATGTGGCCGCTGGCCCTGATCCTCGGCCCGCCGATCCTGCTCATCCTGCTTCAGCCGGACCTTGGAACGACGATGCTGATCGTCCTCAACACCATCGCCCTCATGTTCCTCGCCGGACTGCCCTTGGCCTGGTTCATCGGCGGCGCCCTTGCGGTCGGAGTCTCGATGCCGATCGTCTATTCCTTCCTCCTGCCGCACCAGCAGGAACGGGTGTTGATCTTCCTCAACCCCGAAACGGACCCGTTGGGCGCCGGCTACCACCTCACCCAGTCGAAGATCGCGATCGGCTCGGGCGGCGTGTTCGGCAAGGGCTTCCTGAACGGCACCCAGAGCCATCTGGACTATCTGCCCGAAGGCCAGACC
>JBEVDE010000141.1:0-8236 GCA_040514175.1 Allosphingosinicella sp.
GGCCTTACGGACTCCGCAGAACCCCTCCACCGCGCTTCGCGCGGTCCCCCTCCCCCGGAAATCCGGGGGAGGACAGAATCGCCCTATTCCCTTCTCAGCGGCAGAGTGAAGGTGAACCTGGCCCCCTGCCCCGGAGCGCTGTCGACGGCGACGTCGCCGCCCATCGCCCGGGCAAGGCGTCGGGCGATGTAGAGGCCGAGGCCGGTGCCGCCCGGCGCATTGGGATCGACCCGCTCGAACTTCTCGAAGATGCGCGCCTGGTCATCGGCCGAAATGCCCTTGCCCTGATCGGCGATGACCAGGGCGGCGAGATCGCCCTCGCGGTCGCTCCGCACCCAGATCTGGCCGCCCTCGGGCGAGTAGCGGATCGCGTTGGTGAGCAGATTGACGACGATCTGGAGCGCGCGGCGGAAGTCCCCCGCGGCCGGAAGGCTCTCGCCCGCGGCGGGCGAGTCGATCCTGACCTGCCGCTCGCCGGCGCGCACCGCGAGAAGGCCGGCGGCGCGGCGGGCGACGTCGGCGAGGTCGATCTCCTCGCCCTCCGGCCGGAAGTCGGGCCGCTCGATCGCCTGCAGGTCGACCAGATCGTCGACGAGGGCGAGCAGATGGCGGCCCGCCGTCGCGATGTCGCCGGCATAGCCCGCATAGTCGCTCTTGATCGGCCCCTCGCCCTGGGCGCCGATCGTTTCGGCGCTGGCGATGATGCGGGCGAGCGGCGCGCGGAGAGCCTTGTCGAGCCGCTCGCCGAAGGCGCCCGACTCCGCCTGCACCGCGGTGGGGACGGCGACGATGAAGGGCCCCTCGGGCATAGCCGCGGCGGAGCCCCGGAAGCCGGCGAAGCGTCCGGCGCCGTCGATCAAGGGGATTCCGGCGAGCCGGTAGCGGCCACCGCGGCCGCCGCGAAGCTCGGCGAGCTGGCCGTCGAAGCGCTTCTGCTCGGCCAGGGCGGAGAGCAGAATCAATTCGCCATCCTCGCCCTCGACGAGCCGGAACAGGGTGACGAGCCGCTGGCCGACCAGCTGCGCCGGGGTCCGGCCGGCGGCGGCGGCGGCGGCGGGCGAGACGATGGTGAGCCGAAGCGCCGAATCGGTCTCCCACATCCAGTCGGCGCCGGCGCGAAGGAAGTCCGCCTGGCGCTCGGCATCGGCCGCGGGCGCGGGCGCCCGGGCGGGGCGGGCGATCCAGCCGGTGACGGCGAGGTCGACCCAGCCTTCCTTCGGCTCGGCGCGCACCCACAGGTCGAGATCCGCTTCCCCTTCGGCGGCGACGGCGCCGCGCGAGATAACGATTCCGAGGCGGCGGGCGAGCCGGGCGAGGGAGGCGATTTGCGGCACGGCAAGCTGGCCCTGCTCCTCGCCGCCGGCGGCGCGATGAAGCGCCATCAAGCGGGGCTCGGCCTCGACCAGGCGGCCGTCGGAGTCGATCCGGCCGCGAACGATCTGCTCGGCGCTCATGAGGCGAGCCTCGCCACGGCCGAGCGATAGGCCGGATCGAGGCTCCACAGCAGCATCTGGTGCCGCGCCCGCACGGAGTCGAGCGCGTCGTAGACGTCGAGCTGGGCGGCGACCGCCTCCTCGCGTCCGGCGAGATGGAGCAGGACCGAAGCCGCGGAATCGCGTTCGAGCTGCGCCGCTCGAAGGACGATGGCGGGGCCCCGCCCCGAGGAATCGGGAAGCAGCTCCCAGAGCGCCTGCGGGTCGAGTCCCGTGCGAAGCGAGAGTCCGGCGAGAAGCAGCGGCAGCGCGCCTTCGCCGGCGGCCCGGACGAGCAGGGCGTCGTCGAGCCGGCGCCGCTCCTCGAGGCGAAGCGCGAGCCGCCGCGCCAGGGCATCGGCCCCCTCGCCTTCGTCATGGCGGGCGAGCAAAGCGGCGGCGGCCGAGGTCACCGCCTTGTCGGCGGAGTCCGGGGCGATGGCGTGGAGCGCGACCAGATAGGTGCGAAGCGCCGCCGCGACGGTCCAGGCGAGGCCGTGGGCGACTTCCGCCGGAAGGTCGTCGCTCGCCAGCAGCGGCTCGTGAAAGGCGTCGAGGCGCCGGCTGCCGGCGATCAGAAGCGAGACCGCGGCGGCGGCGACCGCCGGGTCGCTATCCCCCGCCAATTGGATGAGGAGGCCATGCTCGGGGGCGGCGCGGGCGAGCCTGTGCTCCTCCGCCCGGCGCAGGAGAAGGGCGAAAAGCCCCGGATCGGCGAGGGCTCCGCTGCATTCGAGCAGCGGCAAAGCGATCGGCAGGCTGGCGGACGACAAAGCGGCGCGGAGCGGCATGTCCTCCTCGCCGTCGAAATGCGCGACGAGGGCGGAGCGGAGCTCGTCCTCGATATCGCCGACGAGCCGGCGCAGGAGATTGGAAACGGTGATGCGCTGGCGGTCGCTGAGGCGGAAAGCCTCGGGCAGGGCGAGATCGGCGATGGCGGCGGATACGCGCGCGCGCGCCGACGCGAGCAGCTGCGCCGCGCCGTCCAGCTCACTCCCGTTCGCGCGCACTTCGGACATGGGCGGTGCATAGCCCGGTCAGGGTTAAAGCGCCGCTAATCCTGTAAGGGCGCCGGCGCCGGCGCATGGGCGTGCCGCTGCGCCCAGAAGAAGCTCGCTCCGGCATAGAGAGCGAGCAGCGTCAGCCCCGTCCCCCAAAGGCCGGTCGCGGCGAAGGGAAGCATGAGCCAGCTCATGCCCTTGCGCTCGGCGAGCCAGAGCCGGCCGGGAATGTCCCGCCCCTCCGCCTCGATCCGAAGCGCCAGCGCGAAAGCGATGACGGTCCCGGCCAAAGCGACGAAGCCCCAGTCGCGGCCATTGGCTAGCGCATAAGCGAGGATGAGCAGCACTCCGGCCGAAAAAGCGGGAATCAGGGCGCTCCACCAGCTCGGGCCGCGAGTCCCCTGAAGGCGAAGCGAGGCCAGGCGCCCGGCGATGCCGTCGAGCGGGGTCGCAAGCAGGAGGAAGGCGAGGCCGAGGCCGAACCAGTGTTTCGCAAAGGCGAGGCCGGCCAGGGCCATCAGAAGGGTCGCGCCGAGACCGAGGGCGGTGGGCGTGACCGCGGTCGGCATCAGCGCCCGCGTGGCCAGCCGCTCGACCGGCCCGAGCAAATAGCGCGAGACCCAGTCGCTCCGGCGGACATGCGCTCCGGCGACGATCTTCGCCTCGAGCTCGGCGAGATCCTCCGCGGTTTCCGCGACCAGCGGAAGTTCGTCCTCGGCCTCGCCCCTGACGCTGATCTGCCGCGCACCGACCTGAACCGCGCGGCGGAGCAGGGTCGACTGGAGATCCCAGTCCCTCAGCATCGAGGCGGTCTGCTTGAGCATCTGGCCGTCGATCAGGGCGAGGCCGGCCCAGCGGCTCTGGGCGTCGATCCGCTCGTAGCGGTCGTCGACCCGAAGGTCGGGGACGACGAGGATCGCCGGTCCGTCGAGGGCGACGAGCCGGGCGATCACCGCCTCGGGCGCGACCAGACCGTCGCCGACGAGGAGAAGCCGGTCGTCGCTGTGCACCGCCTCCGCCGCCTCCTCGGCGTTGCGGGCGAGGACGAGGCTCACGCCTTCGGCCCTGAGCCCGTCGAGGGCGGCGCTGAGCGCCGCGGTCACCCGTTCGACGACGATCACGACGGGCTCCGCGCCGGCCGCGACGGCGAGCCGGACCTGGCGCTCGATCAGGGTACGGCCGGCGACCGGGAGGGTCGCGCGCAAGCCGCCGCCGCCGTCGTCGGCTTCATGATAGGCGGCGATCAAGGCGGCCAAAGTCACGGATTGCTCCCCATCGCCGAGGGGATAGAGGCGCGGGGTATCGGGCGTAAAGCCTCGTAATTTCCCCTCCCTTCAAGGGAAGGAAAAAGTCGCTGTCAGGCCGCGAAATCCGCGATGGCGGCGTTGAGCTTCCTCAGCACGACCGGATCGCCGGGCGCTCCGTCGAGGGCCTCGTCCGCCAGCGCGACCAATCCCGTCACTCCGAAGCTGGCGGCGACGCTCTTCAGCCGCGACGCCGCGATCGCCCAATTGGCGTCGCAGCGCGCTCGGCCCATCAGATCCGCCTGCCGGATCGCGCTGTCGAGGAAAGCGGTGCGAAGCTCGCGCATCAGCTCGGGATCGCTTCCGACGGCGGCGGCGAGCGAGGCGTTGAGGGCTCCGGGATCATAGACCATGCCCCGCCCTAGGCGCAGGCGCGTTAACACCCCGTATCCTTCCCAGCTTCCTTGGCGAACGAATCATGGTAAACAAACCGTTATGACGGGGGCAGAACGAGCACAGACGGAGCCCGAACCGGGCTTCACGGCGCAACCGGACGGCGACTGGCTGGGACCGCCGGTCGAAGCCGAAGCGGAAGCTCCGGAAGCGGCGCCCCAGCCCGCGCCGGGCCGGCGACCGGCCAAAGCGGGGCTGCTCGGCGCCGTCCTCATTCTCCTCGCGACCGGCTGGCTCGCGGCCGTGGGCTACTGGCTCTGGCAGACGCGGCCCCCGCTCACGCTCGGCAACGGCATCGCCTGGACCGCGACCCTGGCCGGCCCGCTCGCCTTGCTCACCTTGCTGTGGCTGCTGTTCGGCCGAACCTCGCGTCGCGAGGCCGAGCGGTTCAGAGCCGCCGTCGAGGCGATGACCGCGGAGAGCCGGGCGCTCGAAAGCGTGCTCGAGATCGTCGCCGGCCGGATCGAGGACAATCACGCCCGCCTCCGCGGCGAGGCGGAGAGGCTGATGTCGCTCGGCGACGAGGCCTCCGACCGGCTCGGACGGGTGACCTATTATCTCGCCAAGGAGACCTCGACCCTCGACCAGAAGGCGGCCGCGCTCGATTCCGCGGCCAATGCCGCCAAGGTCGATATCGGGGTCCTCCTCCACGACCTGCCGCGCGCCGAGGAGCAGGCCCGGGCGGTCGCCGACGCGATGAAGGAAGCGGGCCTCAATGCCCACGGCCAGGCAAGCGCGCTCGAGGCCCAGCTCGCCTCGCTCGCTGCGCGCGGCCGCGACGCCGACGAAGTGCTCGGCGGCGCCGCCCAGCGCATGTCCGCCCATGTCGCCCGGATCGAGAGCGGAAGCGCCGCGGCGGCGGCCAGCATGGACGAAACCTCGGCCAAGATGACGGCGGCGGTGGACGGCGCGATGAGCCGCGCCGCGGAGGCGGTCGAGACCGCGCGCTCGGCGCTCGAGCTTCAGGGTCAGACGACTCTGGCCGCGATCGAGCAGAGCCGGGCGGCGCTCGACAAGGCGGGCGAGGATGCGGCGCGCAGCCTCGCTCAGCGGCTCGAGACGATCAGCGGCAAGATCGAAGGGCTGGCCGGCCACATCGCCGCGCAGGACGCCGCAAGCCACGCGCTCGTCACCGGGCTCGGCAAGGAGCTGGCCGAGCTCGACGCCTGGTTCGACCAGCTCGGCCGGAGCGGCGGCGCCCATAGCGAGCGGCTCGGTCAGTCCGTGGCCGGGGTCAGGACGTCGCTGGGATCGCTTCTCCAGGAGCTCGGCGCCGGCCAGGAGCAGGCGAGCGGCCTGACCGAGCGGGCGGGAAGCCTCGGCACCGCCCTCGCCGGCCTCTCGGCCGAGCTCAGGGACGAGCTGCCCGTGGCCCTCGCCGCCGTCGAGGCCCAGGCGGGCCGAGCGCGGGAGGCCGCAGAAGCGATCGCGCCGCTCGTCGGCGAGGTCGAAAGATCGGCGGACACCGCCGCGGCCCGCCTCGGCGAGAGCGAGGCCGCGGTCGGCCGCCAGCGCGAGGCGGTGGAGAGCCTGCTCGCCCGGGTCGCGGAAGGCGCGGCCGGGGCGGAGGAGCAATTGCGGGCCCTCGGCGCGGCGGCGGACGAGGCGCGGACCTCGGGGCAAAGGATCGCGGCCGACGCCGGCGCCTCGGTGGCCGAGGTCCGGACCGCGGCCACGGCCCTGCTCGACGAGCTCGGCGCCGGCCGCCAGCAGGCGGACGCGCTGATCGCGAGCGCCGGAAGCCTCGGCACCGCCTTGACCGGCCTTTCCGGCGAGCTTCGGGACGGGCTTCCGGCGGCGCTGAGGAGCGTCGAGGAGCAGGCCGGCCGAACCCGCGAGGCGGCCGAGGCGATCGTCCCGATCGTCGGCGACATCGAGACCATGACCGGAAGCGCGGCGGCCCGGCTCGGCGACAGCGAAGCGGCGCTGACCCGGCAGCAGGAGGCGATCGAGACTCTTCTCGCCCGGATCGGCGAGGGCTCGGCGAGCGCGGAGGAGCAATTGCGGGCGCTCGGCGCCGCCGCCGGCGAGGCCCAGGCCGCGGCGCAGAAGATCGCCGCCGACACCGGCCCCGAGCTGATCGAGGCCCTGCTCCGGGTCCGCGAAGCCGCCGGCCAGGCGTCGGAACGCGCCCGCGAGGCGATCTCGGCCGCGATTCCCGCCAGCGCCGCCGCGCTCGGCGAGGCGAGCCGGGAAGCGCTTGAGAAAGCGGTCAGCGAGACGGTCGAGCGGCAGATGGCCGAGCTCTCCGCCGTGTCCGAGCGGGCGATCGACACCGCGCGCCGCGCCTCCGAGCGGCTCACCCGCCAGATGCTCTCGCTCGGCGAGACGGCGGCGGCGATCGAGGCCCGGATCGACGAGGAGCGGGCCGAGCGCGAGGAGAAGGAAAGCGAGAATTTCTCGAGGCGGGTCGCTTTGCTCATCGAATCGCTCAACTCGACCGCGATCGACGTCACCAAGATCCTCTCCAACGAGGTCACCGACAGCGCCTGGACCGCCTATCTGAAGGGGGACCGCGGAGTCTTCACCCGGCGCGCGGTGCGTCTCCTCGACCGCAACGACGCCCGCGAGATCGCCCGCCATTACGAGGAAGAGCCGGAATTCCGCGAGCAGGTGAACCGCTACATCCACGATTTCGAGGCGATGCTCCGCCGCATCCTCGCCGACCGCGACGGCTCCCCGCTCGGAGTGACCATCCTCTCCAGCGACATGGGCAAGCTCTACGTGGCGCTGGCCCAGGCAATCGAGCGGATCAGGAGCTGAGGAAATCCTCCCCATCGAAGATGGGGAGGGGGACCAGGCGAAGCCTGGTGGAGGGGTAGAAGGCGCAGGCCTCGGCAATCACCCCTCCACCATGCTTTCGCATGGTCTCCCTCCCCACCGCTTCGCGGCAGGGAGGATGAAGGATCACCGCGTCCAGTCGAGCATCTCGATCGTCACCCAGCCGAACCGGTAGTTCGCGTAGAACAGGCCGAACGCGACCGCCGAGACGATCGTCGCCCGCAATGCCGCCCGCGCGAAGCTGAAGCGGTGAGGCGCGCTCGGCGCATGGCCGGCCGGAGTCTCCACCCCCTCCTCCTCGGGCGTCCGCACCCCGAACGGCAGGACGAGGAATAGGCTCAGGGTCCAGAACAGGACGTAGATGGCCAGGATCGACTGGAATCTCACCTAGGTCACACTCTCACGATGAGGACGTCCACCACCGGCTTCTTGCCGGTCCATTCGGTGGCGCAGCGGCGCACGGCGAGGCGGACGGCCTCGCGCAGCTTGTCCTCGCTCGCCGCGCCCTTGAGCGCCGCTTCCGAGGCGGCGTCGCGGGCCTCCTCGACGAACGCCTCGCGATCCTCCTCGACCGGTATGCCCTCGAGCGCGACCTGGACATCGCCGGCGAGACGGTCCCGGGCGTTGAGCGCAAGCGCCACGGTGATGGTGCCGAAGCTCGCGATCTTGCGCCGCTCGTTCATCGTCGGCCCGTCGGCGGCGAGGATGACGTCGCCGTCGAGGATCAGCCGGCCGACCCGCTCCTCGCCGAGCTTCTTCGGCCCGTCGGGGGCGAGCCGGACGACGTCGCCATTCTTCTGGACGATTCCGCGCGGCACGCCATTGACCCGGGCGAAGCGGTCATGCTCGGACATGTGGCGCATCTCGCCATGGACGGGGACGATGATCTCGGGCCGGATCCACTGGTACAGGGCGGCGAGCTCGGGCCGGCCGGGGTGGCCCGAGACGTGGACCTCGGCCTGACGGTCGGTGATCATCTTGACTCCGCGCGTAGCGAGCTCGTTCTGGATCCGGCCGATGGCGATCTCGTTGCCCGGTATCTGCTTCGACGAGAAGATGACGGTGTCGCCTTCCTTGAGTTTCAGCTCATGCATGTCGAACGCGATCCGGCCAAGTGCGGCACGCGCCTCGCCCTGCCCTCCGGTGGCGATGATCAGAACTTCATTGCGCGGCAGGCGCATCGCCTCGTCGAAGCGCACCGGCTCCGGGAAATCGGTGAGATAGCCGGTCGCTTTCGCAACCCTCAGGATTCGGTCGAGGCTGCGCCCTGCGACGCACACCCGGC
>JBEVDE010000185.1:0-5075 GCA_040514175.1 Allosphingosinicella sp.
AGGCGAAACGAGCAAGCAAGGGGTGCGACTGGATCGTCGCCAATGATGTATCGGGGGACGTGATGGGGGGCGACCGCAACCGGGTCCACCTGATCACCGCCGCCGGCGTCGAGAGCTGGGAGGAAGGCGAGAAGAGAGAGGTCGCGCGGCGCCTCGCCGAAAGGATCGCGGCCGCGCTGGGGAAGGACGATGCGAAGGGATCTGCTGCTCCTGACTCCGCTGGCGGGGCTCGCTGACCTCGCCTTGCTGCTGCTGCGCTGGGTGACCGGTGCCTTCCTCGTCTACCAGAGCCACGACAATGTGCTGAGCGCGGCGCGGATGGCCGAGTTCGAGAAATTCCTCGTCCAGTTCGGCTTCCCCATGCCCGCTCTGATGGCGCCGCTCTGCGTCTGGGCGCAATTGCTGTGCGGGATCGCCTTCCTCCTCGGCCTGCTCACCCGCTGGGCCGGGCTGATCACCGCCTTCGTCTTCGCCGTCGCGGTGTGGATGGTGCACTGGCCCCAGGATTTCCCGGGCTGGTGGCCGGCCCTGATCCTGATCTTCCTCGGCCTGCTGTTTGCAACCAAAGGAGCCGGGCGCTACTCGCTCGATCGGCTGATCGAGAGGCGCGATGATCGACATAGACATAAAACGGCTTTCGGGCGGTGAGGGCCTCCCCCTCCCCTCCTACGCCAGCGACGGCGCGGCCGGCCTCGACGTCGTCGCCGCCGAGGATCTGACGCTCGCGCCCGGCGAGCGCCACGCCGTCGCCACCGGCTTCGCCATCGCCATTCCCGCCGGCTTCGAGGTCCAGGTGCGGCCGCGCTCGGGCCTGGCGCTCAAGCACGGCATCACCTGCCTCAACACGCCGGGGACGATCGACAGCGACTATCGCGGCGAGGTCAAGGTGATCCTCGCCAATCTCGGCGACGCGCCGTTCGAGGTGCGCCGCGGCGAGCGCATCGCGCAATTGGTGCCGGCGCCGGTGCTTCGCGCGGCCTTCCGTGAAGTGGACGAACTGGACTCGACCGGGCGCGGGGCCGGCGGCTTCGGCTCGACGGGGCGGTGACCCTTCGCGACGACCAGCTCGACCGCTACGCGCGCCACATCGTCCTCAAGGAGATTGGCGGCGAGGGCCAGCGCAAGCTGCTCGACTCGGCGGTCGTTCTGATCGGCGCCGGCGGCATTGGCGCTCCGGCCCTTCAATATCTCGCCGCCGCCGGAGTCGGGCGGCTGAGGGTGATCGACGACGACATCGTCTCGCTCGACAATCTCCAGCGCCAGATCCTGTTCGGCACCGCCGACGTCGGGCGGCCCAAGGTCGAGGTCGCCGCCGAATCGGTGAAGCGGCTCAACTCCGACGTGCGCTTCCGGGAGACGAAGGAGCGGCTCACGGATGGCAATGCCGCCGGGCTCCTGGCCGGCGCCACGCTCGTCCTCGACGGAAGCGACAATTTCGCCACCCGGCTCATCGTGTCCGACACCTGCACGGCCCTTCATATCCCCCTCGTCTCGGCGGCGATCGGGATGTTCCAGGTCCAGATCGGCGCCTGGCGCGGTTGGGAGCCCGGCCGGCCCTGCTATCGCTGCTTCGTCGGCGACGCCTTCGACTCGGACGATTGCGACAATTGCGCCGAACTGGGCGTGCTCGGGGCGATGGCGGGGATCGCCGGAAGCTTCGCGGCGCTCGAGGCGATCAGGCAGATCGTCGGCTTCGGCGGCGAGGCGACCGGCAAGGTCCACATTTTCGACGGCCTCGCCCCGGCGATGCGCAGCGTCAGGATCGCCAAGGACCCCGCCTGCCGCGCCTGCGGTGGGCCCGGGATGGGGGAATAGCGGGTCCGAATCGGCCCGCCGCCGCCCGGCGACCGTCGAGGTCGTGCGGTATTTGATCGGATCTGGACCAACTAAGAGTCGCTAAAGCCCATCGTCTGATGTTGTCTTTCGTCTCCATCGACGAGGGAAGGACGAACGATGCGCTTCAAGGTCAGGACGTTCGCGACTCTGGCGGGGAGCGCCGCGCTGGCGCTGGCGCCGTCGGGCGCGGTCAGCCAATATAACAACCCGCCGGTGGCCAATCCGAACGGTCTCTCGATCTATGTGTGCCAGACCCTGGTGCTCAACCTCACCGGCAACGACACCGATCCCGAAGGCCATTACCCGCTGACCGTGACCGCGGTGGGCACATCGCCTTACGCCAACATCTGGATCTCCAGCGCCAGCTCGGTCACCGTCGAGGGCCTTTATCCCGGCGGCCATTCCCTGTCCTACACGGTCGAGGACAGCCAGGGCGCAAGTTCGACCGGCCTGATCAGCCTGGGCGTCTTCCAGCGCTACGAGAATTGCGACTGAGAGCCTGACCGACCTCGAAGCCGCGGCTCAGGCGGTCTTCAACCCCGCCAGCGTCTCCACTTCCACCGGCGGTGAGCAGAGGAAACCCTCAGCATATGCTTTTAGGTTCTCGGCGCCTGTCACCGAGTGCTGACACGCAGAGTGCGCGCTATTTTGATGACGCTCACGTGAACTTCACCCGGTCGATTGCATCGAGGAAGTCGGAATGCTTCTCGAACCGGGGCATTGCCTGCATCGCCTGAAATAACATCACCCACATGTTTCGGAAGAAAGTTGCCAAAACCTCCTCGTCGTCCACTCCTCCAAGGTGATGTACCTGCTTGGAGCGAAGAGCATACGCCTTCTTGAAATTTCCAACGGTGGCCCTCCTGTCCTCCGCCTCCGTGGCGATCAGGAAAGCCATGCGTTCCCCAACTCCGGTCTGGATCGGCTCACTTGCATCGCGAAGCAGAAGGTGCTCGGCCGCGGACATTGCGTAGATGAGTCGGTTGGCGGTATCGTAAGAGGCAACACCCTGCGAATAAGCGTCAATCGCCTTCTTCACTCGCTGCTTGAATTCGGAGAGCGGGGCTTTTTCGAAAAATGCGGCGCAATTCCGAAACCCCTGTTTCATCAGCTCATCGAGTTCCGCGAATGGGACCTTCCAGTTGAAGAAGCCCGAATGAAGCATGCCTGTGCTGACGGTAGAAATCTCACCGTCAGTCATCTCGATCACGGTCGTGCTGGGCGCGAGGTCGCAGCCATGTGGAAAGCAGCCAAATGTGATATTCCACGAGACCGCGGCCGGCGACATGAAGCGCAGGACGGATGCCATATCGAAGGCAACCTCGCGCGCTTTGTCGCGGGCAAATTCTAGCTCACCGATAATTTCCACTCCGACGGCGGTCAGGTGTCCGAGTTCATGCCGCATTCGCTTACAAGCTTCTCGGATTTGGTCGGCGCTATCCGGAAATTTCGCCGCCGCCTTCGCGCCCATGCGTTCGAACATGGCGGAATCAATGGGCGTGACGAGGGCGTCTCCGAGGATGAAGGCCCGCTCGATCTCTATTGATGACAAGGGCACGAGGAGACGATGCGGACGAACGGATGAGGCTGTGATATCAAGCAAATGTGCGGACAGAGGGCCTTCAGTCTCCCCTCGGAGTGTGGCCCGCCACCACTTAAATACCTCTTCCTCAACGAAGTTCTCCGATACACCTTGGGAGAACGGTCTTGTACCCAGGATCTTTTCCACCAATCGTCTTAGTTGCCGAAACCCATCGTCTCGTAGGGCGACCTCATGTCCGTTCTGCACGAAATATCTTGCGACGACTTTGCCCGCTAAATCAGACCAGGCGAGCAGGGGTTCCCCTATCAAATCCGCCTCGGTGATGGTCTCCACCGACTCTCGTCGACTTTCGAACGCAGGTGCCGACGCTACCTCAACAGGCCGAGTAACACGCATTGCGAGAAGCGCCTGCCCGTCCGTATCGATCGCCTTGGCCGCACCTGCGTGCAATGCTTGCCGATCGAACAGAGGTTTTTCCTGCGGTGTCATGCGAATCTGCTCCCATTGGCAAGCCAACAGTGTTCCGTGATATCCGCTTCTCAGTTGGCGATGAACGGCTGGCAGCGTTTCCTTTGCGCCAGCCGAATAATGGCTCAACCCGCGCCGACCAACCCCGCCAGCGTCTCCACGTCCACCGGCGGCGAGCAGAGGAAGCCCTGGAACAGATTGCAGCCCTCGCGCGCGAGCAAGGCGAGCTGCTCCTCGGTCTCCACCCCTTCCGCGATCACCTCGAGCCCCAGCGAGCGCGCCATGTCGATGACGCTCCTCACCACCACCTGGTCGCGAGGGGATCCGCTGATGTCCTCGACCAGCCTCTTGTCGATCTTGAGATAGTCGAGCGGAAGCGCCTTGAGATAGGCGAGGCTCGAATAGCCGGTGCCGAAATCGTCGATGGCCACTCGCAAGCCCCCCTGCCGGAGCCGCGCCAGCAGATTGCCGGCGGCCCCGAGATCCTCGATCAGCCCGCTCTCGGTCACCTCGACGGTGAGCCGGCCGGGATCGAAGCCGGTTTCCGCGACCAGGGTGATGAACTGCTCGGCGAAGCCGGGCCGGACGATGTCGGCGGCGGTGATGTTGACCGACAGGCGCAGTCCGCACAGCGCCTCGGGCCAGGCGGCGGCGGCGGCGACCGCCTTCCTCTGGACGTGGTCGGAGAGCTGGACGAGATAGTCGGAGCGCTCGGCGACGCTGAACAGGGTCATCGCTCCAAGCTCGCCGAAGCGCGGGTGGCGCCAGCGGGCGAGCGCCTCGGCGCCGACGATCCGCCGGGTGGCGACCGAGACCTGAGGCTGGAAGAGGATCTCGATCTCGTCCTGGTCGAGCGCGCGCCTCAGATCGATCTCGAGCTGATCGCCGAGCGCGCTGTCGCTGGCCGCGCCGGCGTCGACCACCTTGACCGGCCCGGCCTCGCTCGACTTGGCCTCGGCCAGCGCCGCGCTGGCCCGGCGCAGCAGCCCCGCCCCGTCCTCGCCCGCCTCGGAGGCGACCACGCCGACCCGGCTGCCCAGGGTGATGACATGGTCGCCCGACATGAACGGCCGCCCGATCGCCTCGACCAGCTGGCCGCGACCAGGTTGGTCTTGCCCTGGCCGTTGCGGCCGATGAACGCCGTCACCCCGGGGCCGAGCTCGACGTCGGCGGTCGCGTAGGACCGGAAGTCGTGGAGCGAGAGGTGGGCGACGTACACGAGGCGGCT
>JBEVDE010000195.1:0-2859 GCA_040514175.1 Allosphingosinicella sp.
GAACGCCTTGACGTCGTCTTCTGACAAGGACAGGATTTCATACTTGGGAGCGTCGAAACCAGCCGGAATGACGGCGGGATCGCGAACAGTCATTATCCAAGCGGCTTGCGGGAAACGGGCCGTATAGAGATGGAGGAGCCGGACTATTGCCGCGCGGCGATCGGGAGCGACCTCATCGAGACCGTCGAACAGCAATGCGAGAGACCCGTCCTCGCTCAACTGCTCCCAATCGAGCTGGACGCGGAACTCGGCGTTGATAACGCTGGTGAGATAACCGAGCACGTCCTTGCCGGCAGTAGCCAGTGCCGCAAGCGGGATGATCGCGGGTACGACCTCTGTCGCGGCAAGTCGCGCAGACAACGCGAGGAGCAAGGCCGACTTGCCGAAACCGGGACCGGCATGGACGATCAGTGCTTTGCGATCGTTAGTCGGGAACTGGCCGAGATCGATCCGATCAGCGTCATACCTGCGCGATTCTGCGCCGAACTCGTCCTCGATTTGCGACCGCACACCGTCGCTCGACCAGGCCTGCGGCCACAGAAAGAACTGTTCACAGCTACCGCCGGCCGCAGTGCCGGGTACCGCGATGCGCGCCACTCCGCGCACGGTGTCAAGATACGCGTCGAGCCCCCAAACGCTTGGCGGATGGACGATCAGCTCGTGGATCTGGCGCAGAGTTGCTCGAAGCCGCGCCCCGGTAAATATCCCGCGGACACGCGCCTCGCCGCCGGCTAGGTCGCGCAGAAAGATGATCAACTGGTTGGTGGTGGCGGAGGTCGCCGGCAAGCGGTGCGGCGCGAAATCACGCTCAAGGCGGGCTGCTTCGATGCGCTCGACCCGCAGCCGTTGGAAGAGGCGATGGACCTCGGGCACCAGCGTTTCGAGTTTGGCAGCAAGCGCGCCTTGCTCTTCGGTCAGCCGATCCAGCCATTCCGCTGCCGTGCCATGCTGCGCGCGCTCGGCGAGATCGACGAGTGCCTGCGCAAGGCCAGATGCGGTGCCGAGAACAAGAATGAGATGATCATCGGCGCCAAAACCTTCTCCGTCCCGCTCGGCGGCGAAGTCGAACCATAGTTTCTCCCAAGCTTTGCCGCGCGGCTCAAGGTTGAGCTTGACTTGAATCCATTCGCGATGACCATCGCTGTAGCGCACCACGACGTCGTCGACATGCGCGGGCGCTTCGACCCGAACCTCGATCACGCGTTCGGCGGCGCTGGCGATGTCCCAGCGTAACAGATCGCCCAAATACAGCGCGGCGACGCTGTTCTGATAGCGGATGCCTGCTTGGGTGGCTGGTCCTCCCCGTTCTTCCATATCGATTCATCAACCCACAGTGACGTGCAGCCTAGCGCACCCGACTGTCGCCATACGAACAAGCCGTAGCGTCAGGATTGGCGATTATCTGACTGAACGGCAACAGTTGCACTTAGCGGAGGACGGGTGCCAGCTATGTGCCAGACAGGTAACTGCCACCCAAAGCGGCTGTCCCCAGTTCAGATCGGGCATTCCGAGGAGTAAACGCTATCGCTCAAACAGCGCAGTAGGCGACACCCCCAGCCCTCGCGCCAGCTTGAACAGCGCCTTCACGCCGACGTTGCTTTCGCCGCGCTCGATCCTGCCGATATAATTGGGGTGGAGGCCGGCGCGGTCGGCCAGCTCCTCCAGGGTCAGGTTGCGCGCCTCGCGGAGGCGGCGCGCCTCGCGGCCCAGGGCCTGCAGGTCCGGATCGTCCTTCACGGCGGCGAGCGTTGCCGCGCTAGCGAGGAAAGAAAATCTCAAGCCCGCGCTGCTACACGCGCCTCGCATGACCCGCCTCAGACCCTGGTGGCCGCTCGTCCTGGCCTTTCTCGTCACGCTCGCGCTCGAGGCGGGGCTGGTCGAGCGGAAGTACGGGCTGTTCGCGGGGGGGTTCGGGTCGTCGCATGTCGTCGACCGGGCGGGGGAGGCGGCTTTGTTCCTCGCCGGGCTCGTGACCGCCCATGCGCTTTTGATCGGCTTGCTCTACCTCGCCATCCGCGCTCTTCACCGGCGGCGGCGGGACGGCCCGGTGTTCCTCTTGAACTTCCTCTTCTTCGCGGTCGGCGGGTTCGCCGCCGCCTTGATCGCCAAGTTCGAGGCGCTCTCCTATTTCAGCGACGCCCTGAGCTTCGAGCTGATCCGGAGCCTCGGCGGCGACAGCCTCGCCGAGGCGGCCCTGTACGTGGCGAGCGAGGCGGCGCTGATGCTGGCCGGGATCGGCGGGGCGATGCTGGCCTGGTGGCTGGCGCTTCGGCTCGGCCGGCGGTGGCTTTCGGCGACGCTGGTCATGCCGGGGCTGAAGTGGCGTCATCTGCTGTGGCTGGCCCTGCCGCTGCCCCTCCTGCTCTATGCGGCGGGAGGCGAGCCGGACTCGCGCTACGGCCTCGCCCGCTTCACCGCGCCGGGGCTTGCGCTGCAGGGGCTGAGCCGGGCGAGCGATTTCGACGGCGACGGCTATTCGGCGTTCACGCCGCAGCGCGACGGGGCGCCGCTCGATCCGTCGCGGCACCCGTTCGTGCTCGACATCCCGAACAACGGCGTCGACGAGGACGGCTATGGCGGCGACTTCCGCTTCGCCGGTGGGCCGGAGCGCTTTTCGACGCCGGTGATCGCGGATCGCAAGCACGTTGTCCTTGTCGTCCTCGAGAGCGCCCGAGGCGATTCGATCGGCCGAAAGGTGGACGGACGGGAGCTGACCCCGGTGATGAACGCGCTCGCCCGCGGCGGAAGCTTCACCCGGGAGGCGTACAGCCATGTCGGCTTCACCACCGAATCCTTGAAGAGCCTGTTCGGCGGAGCGCTTGCGCCGCGAATCGGATCGCCGTCGCTGTTCAGGGATTT
>JBEVDE010000212.1:0-12109 GCA_040514175.1 Allosphingosinicella sp.
CCCGTCCGTGGGGTATTTGACGCGGTCGCCGTCCCGATCTGGGCTGCGTTAGGCGTACGGCCCGCCGCCGAGGTCGGCCGAAGCGCGCGGGCCGACCCGAAGGCCGTCATTGCCAGTGACCCGGTCGATGATCTGGCCGACGACTCCGCGGCCGTCCGACTGGCGGTAATCCTGCTCGTCGTCCCAGCGGCCGTCGCGATCGTGGTCGCGGTCGTCATAGCCGTCGCGGTTGCTGTCGTAGCGCGAATCGACGTCCCAGCGGCCGTCGCGATTGCCGTCGCGATCGTCCCAGCCGTCATTGTTGCGGTCGTAGCGGCTGTCGACGTCGGCGCGGCCGTAGCGGTCGTCGTCGCGGCCGTAGCGATCGTCGCCGTAGCGGCCGTCGGCGCCGCGCTCGGCCATGCGGAGGCCCTGGCGAAGCGTATTGATGCGGTGCGACAGATCGGCGCGCTCGCGGCCGCTGATGCCGTCGCGGGCGTAAAGCATCTCGAGCCGGGTCAGCTGACGAAGCTGCTCGCGCAGCGGAACGGCTTCGGCGCGGGTGATGACGCCGCTGCGAACGCCGGCCTGGAGCCGCATCTGCAGCTGGTCGGCGCGGACTTCGACATTGGAATTGCCGTAGCCGCCGGCGCCATAGCCGGGCTGGGCGGAGGCGGGCGCGGCGGCGGCGATGGCCGACGTGGCGGCCAAGGCGATAATGAGGGTCTTGTACATGTCGTTGCTCCTGTTTCGGGCGCTCCCCAACGCTTGCCCGTCACCCAGCGCCCTTTGCCGTGAGGTCAGCCTGAACGGCTTCCACAGCTGAGGTTCATCGCCATGGAGCTCCTCTCCCGCTTTTCGCGGGAGAGGGGTGGAGGCCGATCAGAACGCCCCCGGAACCTCGTGCTGGACCGCGTTCGGCCGCGCCGGCGTGAGCAGCTCGCGCTTGCCGCTCACCGACTGGGCGGTGATGCCGCCGCCGCTGCTGATCCGGGTGCAGGCGCGGCCGGCGAGGAAGTCCAGCGCCGCCCGGGTCGAGGCCTCCTGCGGATCGCCGAGCTGGTGGGCGATGTCGTCGCCCGCCTGGCAGCTCGCCTCCACCTTGCTGGCCAGGCCGGTATAATAATCGCCCTGGCGCGACGCATTCTCGGTCTTGAAGGCGACGACCCGAAGCCGGTCGTCGCAGGCCGCCTGGTCGAGCCCGATCTGGCCTACCGGCTTGCCGTAGGTGTTGGACCCGACCAGCGCGGCGTTGGCGTGATAATAAGGGATGAAGGCGTTGATGATCAGCTCGCTGGCCGAGGCCGAGGCGCCGGTGCCGATGAAGGCGATCCGGGTCGGAGCGACCGACTGCGTCTTCGGCTGGAAGAAGCGGGTCGAATTGTTCGACGATTTCTCCGGCCGGAAGGTGGTGAAGCTGAACACGTCGTTGGCCGCACGGTTCGCGCCCATCAGGTCGCCGATCAGCTCGGCGATCGAGACGAGGCCGCCGCCATTGTAGCGAACGTCGACGACGATGTCGGTGACTCCCGCGGCCTTGAAGCTGGCGAAGGCGTTGCGCAGCGGCGTGTCGGCGGTGTTGATGAAGGTGCGCAGGTTCACATAGCCATATTTGCGGCCGCCATCGTCGATGATCTTGGCGCCGTAGCGGCTCGAGACCGGGGTGAGCTCATAATCGGCCTTGGTGACGCTGACCTCGCGGGTGCCCGAGGCATTGCTGATCCGAAGCACCCTGGTCACTCCGGGATTGGTCGGCCCGAGCGCGTCGCTCACCGCCTGCGGGCCGCCGGACACCATGAGATTGCTGACCAGCTGCATATTGCCGGCATTGGTGCCGACCGCGAGCAACTCGGTGCCGCGGTCGATCCCGGCGGCGAGCGCCGGAGCGCCCTCGAACGCCTCGGACACGAACACCCGGTTCTGCACCGTGTCGTAGGAGAAGCGGACCCCGAAGCCGGCGCTCGACCCCGAGTTGAAGAAGGCATTCTCCTGCGCGATCGAGGTCAGATAGGTGAAGTAGCGGTCGCGGCCCTGGGCCCGGGCGGTCGCGGTGAGGGCGTCGATGAAATCCTCGACGGTCGAATAAGCGGCCGGATTGGGATTGGCCGGAAGGGTTTCCGGGAACAGATACCATTCGCGCAGCTGGGCGAGGGCCCAATTCTGCCGGGCGCTCAGCGAGCAGGCGGACGCGGCCGGCGGGGGGGGCGGGGGCGGAACCGATCCGGTCGGCGGATTGCCGCCGCCGCCGCCTCCGCCGCCACCGCCGCCCCCGCAGGAGGACAGCGTCGCGACGAGGGCCAAGGCCGTCCCAAAACGCCAGCGCTTCATCCCCAATCCCCCAAGCTGCACAGATTCTTCAACTATTTAGCGCACTTAGCGGCTCACGCCAGCTTTTATTTTGCACGAGGGCCGACCGGGGATAGGGATTGCAATGGCCATGACCGAACCGGATGCAATCCCGCTCTTTTCCTACGGCACCTTGCGCCAGGAGAATGTCCAGCTCGCGACCTTCGGCCGGCGGCTCGAGGGGCGGCCCGACGCTCTCGCCGGCTTCGCTTTGTCGCCGATGGCGATCACCGACCCCCATGTCGTCGCGACGAGCGGCTCGGCGGTCCACACGATCGCCCGTCCCAGCGGCAATTCCGACGACCGGATCCCCGGCTTGGCCTTCACCCTCACCCCGGCCGAGATCGAGGCGGCGGACCGCTACGAGGCGGGGCCGATCGAGCGCATCCGGGTGCGCCTGGAATCGGGCGCCGAGGCCTTCGTCTACGTCGCTTCGGGAGCCTCTTAAATCCTCCCAGCGATTTCGCGGGGAGGGGGACCGCGCGAAGCGCGGTGGAAGGGTTCCTGGGACTCAGGAAAGGCCCCTCCACCATGCTTCGCATGGTTCCCCTCCCCTGCGAATGCAGGGGAGGATTTTAGATAAGAAAAAAGGCGCCCCGGCCGGAGCCGGAGCGCCTCTCTCACGACACGACCGGAAGCCTAGTCGATGTCGTAGACCCTGAGCACCGTCTGGGTGCGGGCGTCGATCTGGTAGATGTTGCGGCCGTCGGAGCGGTAATAGACGCCGTTGCCGTCCCTGAACCGGTAGCGATATTGCGACGGCACCGAATAGAGGTTGCCGGTCGCGCGCGCGCCGACCCGCAGGTTGTAGCAATTGTCGTTGCGGCCGAGGACTCCGTCGATCAGGCCGCCGATGCCGCCGCGATTGTTGTCGCAATAGACGTCGTAGGGCTCCTCATAGGGGCCGCCGCGGCCGGAATAGACGTCGTTGTTGTAATAAGGGTCGTTCCAGCTGCCGTAGCGGCTGTCGCGATCGTAGCGGCCGTTGTCCGCGATCCTGATGTCCTCGCGAAGCTCGCGAAGGCGCGAGCGAAGGTCCTCGCGCTCGGACTGGGTGAGGCCGTTATAGCTGTACTGCCGCTCGAGCTGCCTGAGCTCGCGAACCTGCAGGCGCAGCGACCTGCCCTCGGTGCGGTTGATCTCGCCGGTCGAGATTCCGGCCGAGATACGCGCGTCGAGCTGGGCGATCCGGTTGGAGATGCCCATCCCGCTATCGGCGTTGGACCAGGTCTGCGAGGCGGCCGGGGCCGCGACGGCGATGGCGCCCACGGCGGCCATTGAAAGAAGGATCCTGTTCATCACAATTACTCCACAAGGCCCCGCGTCGCGAGGCAGAACGATTGGACCGGGCGGGTGTTGCACTTTTGCGGTAAAACGATGCTTTGGCGCCACGGACGGCGTCGGGAAGGCGGGGGGAGATGATCGTCGATGGTGATGGCGACAGCCGCGGCCTGCGGGTCTTCCGCTCCCCACCAGGCACGCGCTAGACGCCTTTGGTGCGCTTCATCCTGCTTCTCATCGCGCTTCCCCTGCTCGCCACCTTCGCGCCGCCGGCCCTGCAGGACCGCGAGCCGCCGCCGGCGGTCACTTTGGTCCGCTTCACGCCGGTGGCGTTGCGCGGGGAAGCCCCGGACGACCGGCGGCTCGGACGTCTCCTCTATCTCGGCGGGTGGGTGGTGACGAGCAACGACGCTCGCCTGGGCGGACTCTCGGCGCTCCACGTCGAGGCGGGGGAGGCGCTGGCGCTGAGCGACGCCGGCTGGCGGGTCCGCTTCCCGATGCCGCCGGCGCGAGGCCCGGTCAAAGCGGAGCTGGCGTTCATCCGCGAGGGGCCGGGCCCGCCGGGCGACAAGATCTATCGCGACGTCGAGTCGCTCGCGGTCGCGGCGGGCCAGGCCTGGCTCGGCTACGAACAGTCCAACCAGCTGTGGCGCTACGACCGGCGCAGCTTCCAGCGCCGTTCGTCCGCGGCGCCGCCGGCGATGCGCGAGTGGAGCGACAATGCCGGCCCGGAGGCGATGGTGCGGCTGCCGGACGGCCGCTTCCTGATCTTCGCGGAAGGGGATGGCGGCGGCAGCGAGGCCCTGCTCTTCGCCGGCGACCCGGCGGTGCCGGGGACGGCCGCGCTTCGCCTTCGCTATCGCCCGCCGGCCGGCTACCGGGTGACCGACGCCGCGGCGCTTCCGGACGGGAGGCTGATCCTGCTCAACCGCAGGGTCGCCTTGTTCGAAGGCTTCACCGCCAGGCTCGTCGTCGCGGCCCTGCCCAGGCTCGCGGACCGCGCCCTGATCGCAGGGCAGGAGATCGCCGCGTTCGAAGGGGCGGTGACCCGCGACAATTTCGAGGCTCTGAGCGTGACTCGGGAGGGGCCGCGAACGATCCTGTGGATCGCCTCGGACGACAATTATAATCCGTTCCAGCGGACCTTGCTGATGAAGTTCGCCCTGGACGAGTGAGCGGAGGTTGCAAGCGCGCTACGTCATCCCGGACTTGATCCCGGCTTTCGCCGGGATGACGCGGAATGATCGCTTACGCTGCGGGGGCGGCTTCGCCCTGCTGCTTCTTGGCGATCTCGCGCTTCAGGCGGCGGGCCTTGAGGCTGAGGCTGTCGTCCTTCGACTTCAGGAGCCAATTGTCGAGGCCGCCGACATGCTCGACCGACCGCAGGCCGTTCATCGACACGCGAAGCTTGACCCCACGGCCGAGCGACTCGCTGATCAGGGTCACGTTCTGCAGATTGGGCAGGAAGGTGCGCTTGGTCTTGTTGTTGGCGTGGGAAACGTTGTGGCCCACCTGCCGGCCCTTGCCGGTCAGCTCGCAAATGCGCGACATGATCTCTCGTCCTGGTTTGAAGCGGGGCCGTAAATACGGTCCCGGAAAGCCGGGGCGGATAGCGGCGGACGGCGCTTTCGTCAACCTGAAGCTGGCGGCGCCGGCTTTGAATGGGTCGTTGCGGACCGGCAACCGAATCGCGTACCGTCAGCTTCTAGGATGAACGGAGGAAGCTGATCCATGCTACGCGCTGTCCTGTTACTGGTTGCCCTGATCATCCTGCTCGGCATCGGCGCCGTCTGGCTCGGCCTCGTCGACCTCAACCAGACCCAGAATGCCCAAGCTCCCAAATTCGAGGTGAAGGTCAATCCGGTGACCGTCGGAACGACCACCACCAACGTCCAGCTCGAGGTGCCGAGGGTGCAGGTCGGCGACGGCAACGTGCAGGCCAACGCGCAATAGGCTTTTCGCCCGGACGGCCTGCGTCTAGGCCGGCGCAGTGACCGCGGCCTTTTCCGAACCGATGCGCCGGGCGCTCGACGAGGCGCGCGCCGCCGCGTCCCACGGCGAAGTGCCGGTCGGCGCGGTGGTGACCCGGGACGGAGCGGTGATCGCCACCGGCCGCAACCGCATGCGTCTCGACAACGACCCCACCGCCCATGCCGAGATGGTGGCGATGCGCGCCGCCGCGACCGCGCTCGGCACGCCGCGCCTCGACGGCTGCGACCTCTGGGTGACCCTCGAGCCCTGCGCGATGTGCGCCGGAGCGATGGCGCTGGCGCGGCTGTCCCGCCTCTATTTCGCGGCGCCCGATCCGAAGGGCGGAGCGGTGCTCCACGGCCCGAGGCTGTTCGCCCAGCTCACCTGCCACCACGCGCCGGAAGTCTATGCCGGCATGGCGGAGGCGGAGGCGGGGGCGTTGCTGAAGGCGTTCTTCAAAGAACGGCGCCTCTAATCCTCCCTGCCGCGAAGCGGCGGGGAGGGGGACCACCCGTGGACGACCCGCGGGCGGGTCGTCGGTGGAGGGGTAGCTTGAACAGACCTGCGCCACCTACCCCTCCACCCCGCTGCGCGGGGTCCCCGTCCCCATCTGCCGATGGGGAGGATTTACGAACCGCTTGTCCCCGCGAAAGCTTCCCGGCTAAGAGGCGGGAGCGCCATGCCGCCAATTCCCCCCTTCCCCTGGTTCGACGTCGTCATCATCCTGATGCTGATCGCGCTCAACGGCGTCTTCGCGATGGCCGAGATGGCGATCGTCTCGTCGCGCAAGCCGCGCCTGAAGGCGATGGCGAAATCGGGGCGGTGGGGCGCGCAGACCGCGCTCGACCTCGCCGCCGATCCGGGCCGCTTCCTCTCCACCGTCCAGATCGGAATCACCCTCATCGGGATCCTCGCCGGCGCCTATTCGGGCGCGAGCCTGGGCGGACCGGTCGGAGTGCGGCTGGCGCGGCTCGGCCTCGCCCCGGAGACGGCGGCGACGGTCGGCTTCGTCATCGTCATCTTCTTCACCACCTACGCCTCGCTGGTGATCGGCGAGCTCGTGCCCAAGCAATTCGCCCTGCGCTCGCCCGAGCCGCTGGCCGCCTTCATGGGGCCGCCGATGCTGTGGATCGCCAAGGCGACGGCGCCCCTCGTCTGGCTTCTCGACCGCACCAGCGCGCTCATCTTCCGGCTGCTCAGGATGCGCCGCGACAATGCCAACAAGGTGACCGCTGAGGAGCTCCACCTGGTCGTCGCCGAGGCCCACCATGCCGGAGTGCTCGAGGAATATGAGAGGGCGATCATCTCCGGCGTGGTCCGGCTCGCCGACCGGCCGGCGCGGGAGGTGATGACTCCGCGCACCGACGTCGACTGGATCGACGCCCTGGCCAGTGCCGGGGAGATCCGCCAGGCCCTGATCGAGATGCCGCACAGCCGGATCCCCGTCGCGGAGGGCTCGGTCGACAAGTTGATCGGGATCGTCCGCGCCCGCGACCTCGTCGCCGCCCTGATCGAGGGCCGGCCGCTCGACATGCGCGCGCTGAGCTGCGAGGCGCCGGTCGTCCCGGACCAGATGGACGCGATGGACGCGCTCGCCGTGCTTCGCGGAAGCGAGACGAGGATGGCCTTCGTCCACGACGAATATGGCCATTTCGAAGGCATCGTCACCTCGGCCGATTTGCTCAACGCGATCTCCGGCGTTCTCGCCGGCGGCTTCGAGGGCGGACCGGAGGCGCCGCTTGTCGAGCGCGAGGACGGCAGCTGGTGGGTGTCGGGCTCGCTTTCCGCCGACGCGCTCTCCGACCGTCTCGGGATCGGCCTGCCGGTTGACCGCGACTATGCGACCACGGCCGGCTTCGCACTGTCGGTCCTGAAGCACATTCCCGAGGTGGGAGAGCGCTTCGCCTTCGGCGGCTGGCAGTTCGAGATCGTCGACATGGACGGCTTCAAGATCGACAAATTGCTGGCCAGCGAAGTGGTGAGGAAGCGGCGGGGAGGGTGAAATCCTCCCCGCGATTTCGCGGGGAGGGGGACCAGCCGAAGGCTGGTGGAGGGGTTCTTCGGAGTCAGCAGAACCCCTCCACCGCGCTTCGCGCGGTCCCCCTCCCCGGCAAATGCCGGGGAGGATTTTAGCCCCCCAGCTTCCCGAACTTGGCCTCGAAGCCGTCCGTATCCCCCCGCTCCAGATAGCAGGCCTGCTCGACCAGCCGGTCGCGGGCGATTCGGCCTTCGAAGGCGCCCATGCGCTTGTCGATGAGGGCGACCTCGGTCTCGGTGAGGCCGGCGAGCTGGTCGAAACGGGTGATTCCGAATTCGTTGAGCTGGGCGGCGAGCTTGGGCCCGACCCCCTTCAGCAGGCGGAGGTTGTCGGGCGGTCCGCTCGGCCCGGGAATGCTGGGGTGGGCGTCCACGCCCAATATCTCGCCCGCCACATCCTGCGTGGCGGCGGCGAACTCGTCCTGGAGGGCATTGCCTTCCGGCCCGTCGGACACTTCCGGCCGTCCGCGGAAGATCCACAGGGCGATGGCGAGGCCGATGACCAGGATTATGACGATCAGGATGAGATTGTCTTGAGCGACGGTCCACATAGCCGGTCAGATCCTTCTTCGAGTCAGGCGAAGCCCTCGCGCCGCCGCCGGCCCCAGAGGAGCCAGCCGAGGCCGAGGCCGATGAAATAAGCGAGCGCGGCCCAAGCCGAGGTTTCGACGAGCAGGGGCACGACCCGGCGCCCGGCCTCCGCCTCGTCCGCCCAGCGCACGCTCGACATGCCGGGCACGTCGCGGACATGGTCGCTGACGCCCTTCTGGCTGCCGAGCCCCTCGCGCTGGAGATCGTTGGCGGCGCCGCTGAGGGTCGCGGCCCGGGCGAGCGGGTCGCGGGAGAGGCTGACCTTTATGCCGGGAAGCTCCGTCTTCGCGATCCCTTGCTCGGCCTCGCTCTGGAGCCGGTCGATCAGCCGCTCGCCCTGGCCGAGCGGCGCGTGCCAGATCCACGCGGCGGCGAGCGTCAGGAGGAGACCGATGGTCGCTTTGAGCAGGGGCGGCATGACCCTCCCTTTTCCCTAAATCGCGCGCCGCGCAAGCCATTGAGTCGCGGCCGCCGGTTACAGGAGCGACGCCCCCGGCTGAAGCGGCACTTCGGCGGTGGCCGCCACGGCCTCGGCCCAGAGCGCGACCTTGTCGATCTCGTCGGCGTGGGTCGCCGCCGCGTCGCGCTGCTCGGCGAGGCGGTCGCCGGCGCTGAAGCCGGCGTTCGACTTGCTGTGGCTGGTGAAGCCCGGACCGGCGAGGACGGCCTCTACCGCCGCTTCGTCGAGGCCGAGGCCGAACAGGTCCGAAAGCCCCGCCATCGCCTCGCCGGGGCGGGCCATCAGGGCGGCGCTGTCGAGCGTCCGCACCCGCTGAGGGCCGAACCGGACGATCAGCCGGCCGAACAGGTCCTGCTGGGCAAGCCAGCCCGCCGCCGCGACCTGAAGGTCGGTGAGGTCGAGATAATGCTGCTCGCCGAGTCCGAGATCGACCAGGCCGTCGCGAAGCTGGCCGATGAACAGCTCGCGCGCCCAGCGCCGTCCCCACAGCCCCTTGCGCGCGATCGAGCGAAGGAAATCGGGCAGCGGCGCATAGAGCAGGATCGCCCTGGACTGGGGCCGGGCCGCGAGCATCGCCGGGGCGATCGCGTTGAGCAGGTTGGAGGGCTTAATCACCACGGCTTCGCCGGGGGAGAAAGGGCGCGCGAGCAGGGTCAGGACGTCGTCGAGCACCGGGGCGAGCGCGGCGGGCGCCGCGCCGCGCCGCCTCCAGCCGACCATGTCGTTGAGGATCATGGGCTCCTTGAGGCCCATCGAGACGCCTTCGATGTCGACGGCCCGGGCGAGGACGGTCGAGCAGCAATAAGCCGAATGGAAGATGAAGTGCAGCGGCGCGGGCGGCGCGGCCGCGGCGGCGACGTCGCCGCGCCTGAGCACCAGCCGCGGCGCCTCGGCGGAGATATATTCGTCGGTGACGAAGGTGACGGCGCGATGCTCCTCGCGGGTCAGCCGGACGAAATGGATCGCGTCCTGGCTTTCGTCATATCGGTTCGCGAGCCAGGCCGGATCCCTGGCGATCGCGGCGAGGTCGGGCGTCATCGGCCGCCTTCCCCGGCCCGGGCGATCTCGCGCCAGCCGATGTCGCTCCGGTAGAAGCCGGTCGGGAAGCGGATCCGGGCGACCGCCGCATAGGCCCGCTCGCGCGCCTCGGCGACCGATCCGCCGGCCGCGGTGACGTTGAGGACCCGGCCGCCGCGCGCGACCAGCCGGCCGTCGTCGAGCGCGGTGCCGGCGTGGAAGATCCGGACGTCTTGCGCCGCCGCCGCTTCCAGCCCCTCGATCGCCCCGCCGGTCTCGGGCGCGCCCGGGTAGCCGTTCGCCGCCATCACCACGGTCAGGGCGGCGCCGTCCGAGAAGCGCGGCGGCTCGGCCTCGGCGAGGCGGCCTCGGGCGACGGCGTGCATCAGCTCCAGCAGGTCGCTCTCCAGCCGCATCATCAGCACCTGGCATTCGGGATCGCCGAAGCGGGCGTTATATTCGATCAGCTTCGGGCCCTCCGCCGTCAGCATCAGGCCGGCATAGAGGATTCCGGAATAAGGATTGCCCTGCGCCGCCAGCGCCTCGACGGTGGGGCGGACGATCTCGTCCATCGCCCGCGCCTGAAGCTCCGGCGTCAGCACCGCGGCCGGGCTGTAGGCGCCCATCCCGCCCGTATTCGGGCCGGTGTCGCCGTCGCCGACGCGCTTGTGGTCCTGGGCCGAGCCGAACGGGATCACGCTGATTCCGTCGGTCAGGGCGAAGAGGCTGGCCTCCTCGCCTTCCAGGAATTCCTCGATGACGATCGCGCTGCCCGCGGCCCCGAAGCTGCCGTCGAACATGGTGTCGAGCGCCTCGAGCGCTTCCTCCCGGGTCGCGCAGATGATCACGCCCTTGCCGGCGGCGAGGCCGTCCGCCTTGATGACGAGCGGGGCCGGGAAATCCTCCAGCGCGGCCTCGGCGGCGAGCCTGTCCGAGGCGCGGACGTAGCGGGCGGTGGGAATGGAGTGCTTCGCGCACAGATCCTTGGTGAAGCCCTTGGACCCCTCGAGCTGGGCCGGGATGCGGTTCGGGCCGAAGACGCCGAAGCCCATCGTCCTGAGATTGTCGGCGAGGCCGTCGACGAGCGGCGCCTCCGGACCGATGACGATCAGCTCGACCGAGTTCTTCAGGCAGAAATCGACGGTGGCGCGGTGGTCGGCGGGATCGATCGCGACTATCTGGGCATGCTCGGCGATCCCCGGATTGCCGGGCGCCGCGAACAATTTGCCCAGCAGCGGCGATTGCGCCAGCCGCCAGGCGAGCGCATGTTCGCGGCCGCCGGAGCCAAGCAGCAGGACATTCATGGACAAGGACGACCCTCCAGCGGACAGCGGGCTGTTAGCAACCGAACGGCCGGGGGACAACGCGTCAGCCCTTTCCGTCTCCGAGCTGTCGATGCGGCTCAAGCGGACGGTCGAGGATGCGTTCGGCTATGTCCGGGTGCGCGGCGAGATCAGCGGCTGGAAGCGCGCCGCCTCGGGCCATTGCTACCTCTGCCTCAAGGACGAGAAAGCGGTGATCGACGGCGTGCTCTGGAAGGCCACCGCCGCCGGCCTCGCCTTCCGGCCCGAGGACGGGATCGAGGTCGTCGCCACCGGCAAGCTCACCACCTATCCCGGCCGCTCGCGCTACCAGATAATCATCGAGCGATTGGAGCTCGCCGGGCAGGGCGCGCTCATGGCCCTGCTCGACAAGCGCCGCCGGGCGCTCGCCGCCGAGGGGCTGTTCGACGAGAGCCGCAAGCGGCCCTTGCCGTTCGCGCCGCTGCGGATCGGCGTGGTCACCTCGCCGACGGGGGCGGTGATCCGCGACATCCTGCATCGCATCCGCGACCGTTGGCCCTGCCGCGTCGTGGTCTGGCCGGTGGTGGTGCAGGGCGACGCCGCCGCCGCCCAGGTCTGCGCCGCCATCAAGGGGTTCTGCGCCCTCGATCCCGCGGGCCCGGTGGCCCGGCCGGATGTGCTCATCGTCGCGCGGGGCGGCGGTTCGGTGGAGGACCTCTGGCCGTTCAACGACGAGGCCCTGGCCCGCGCCGTGGCCGCCGGGCTAATCCCGCTGATCTCCGCCGTCGGCCACGAGACCGACACCACCCTCATCGACTACGTCTCCGACCTCCGCGCTCCGACACCCACCGCCGCCGCCGAGCATGCGGTCCCCGTCCGCGCCGATCTCGTCGCCTTCGTCGACGACATGGGCGCTCGCGTCCGCCACGCTGTGCGCCGGACCGGCGCAAACCTCCGCGACCGCTGGCGCGCTGCGGCGGCCGGGTTGCCCAGGCCTGAAAACCTCCTCTCGACCGCCCAGCAGCGCCTCGACCTCGCGAGCACAAAGCTCCGCTCGAGCCTCCTCGCCTCGCAGCAGAAGAAGACGATGGCCTTTGCCACCGTCGCGCCTCGCGTATCGCGCGCGACACTCAACAAATTCCTC
>JBEVDE010000218.1:0-4587 GCA_040514175.1 Allosphingosinicella sp.
GCCAGCGTGTCCTTGGAGGTCGGCTCGTTGGCGAGCGTAGAGCGTAGGAACGATGACAATCGCGCGAGCATCGCATTGGCGCGCTCGGTCTGCTTCAAGAGCACCAGGGTCGAGATCGAATTGAGGGTGTTGAACAGGAAATGGGGATTGAGCTGGTAGCGCAGCATGGCGAGCTGCGCCGAGCTCGCCTGGTGCTCGAGCCGAAGCAAACGGTCGCTCTGCTCCTCGAGCAGGAGATAGTAATTGATGCTGTAATAGAGGGCGGACCAGGCGACGAGAAGGGTTAGGGTGAGGACGATCGAGCCGAAGAATTGCAGGCCCTCGGGCGTGATTCCCGGCCTGACGAAGGTGGCGTGGCTCCAGGTTTCGATCGCCGAGAAAGCGGCCGAGGCGACGAGGACGAGGATGATCGAGGTCACCCAGGTGATGATCGGCCGCATCTTTATGAGGCGCCGGTAGGCCGAGGCCATCAAGAGGGTGATCGAATAGCCGGTCGCGGTCAGAAGGGTGATGTGGATGACCAGGCTGAAGCCGAAATTGTTGGCGATGCCCGACAGCGTGCGGAGGAAGAAATAGCCGGCCCAGCCCGCCGACTGGAGGATCCAGAAGGCGCGGTTCTTGTCCTCGAAGAACGGCTGCTGCTGGAGCCGGAAAGGTTTCCAGCCGCCGCCTGCGGCCTCGCGGGGGCCGGCCCGATTTGCCTGGACTGCGCTAGTTGACACTGTTCGCCGTTTTAGCGGGCAAAACCAGGATCGACCAGTCGCCCTCGTCGGCGACCCATTTCGCCACCGCCGAGCGCACCTCCTCGGGCGTCAGCGACCGGTAGTCGGCGAGGTAGGTCCGGGCGTGCTCGATGAGCCAGGGCTCGCGCGACCAATCCTCCATCGCCCCCGCCCAGTAGGAATTGGTCTTCAGCCGGCGCTCGATCCCGCTCACCACCGGATTGATCGCGCGCTGCCATTCGTCGGCCGAAGCCGGTTTGGCGGCGAGCTCGGCGACGATCTCCCGCGCCAGGCGGAAGAAGAGGTCCGCCCGCTCCGGCCTGATTTCAGACCCGGCGAAGAAGAAGCCCCATTCCGGAAATTGATAGGAGGTCTGGACCGTGGCCGCGGGCGAATAGCTCGCCCCTTCCGAATCGCGCAGCCGCTCGATCAGCCGGGCCTGGGCGATGTTGGCGGCGAGGCTCAGCGCCCGCCGCTCGCGCCTCCCTTCCTTGCCGCCGAAGGTGGTCCAGCCGAGCGCGGCATAGGCCTGGTTCGGATCGCCCTGGTGGGTGAATCGGATCGGCGCCTTCGAAGCGACCGGCGGCCGCACCCTGAGCGAGGCCGCCGGCGGCTTCACCTCGGCGCGCCGGGGCAAGGCGGCCACCGTCTTCAGCATCGCCGCCACCGCCGTCTCGAGATCGACGTCGCCGACGACGACCGCCTCGATCGGACCCTGCGCCAGCAACGGCGTCATGAACGCCTCGAAATCCTCGGCCCGAAGCCGCTCGATCTCGGCCTTGTCGAAGGGCGCCCAGCGCGCGTCGCCGCCGCGGGCGACGGCGCCGAACTCGCGTCCCATCCGCGACGCCGCGGAGGAGAAAGCGAGGTCGTAGCTCTCCAGCGCCGCCGTCCTGGAGCGCTGGAACAGGGCCGGGTCGAAATGGGGCGCGACGATCTTGGTCGCGAGCAGCCGGAGCTGGTCGCCAAGCTCCTCCGCCCGGGTCGAGCCGCGCAGGATGAGCGCTTCGTCGTCCATGTCGAAGCTCATCGACATCCGCCGCCCGGTCAGAAGCCGCTCGAGCCCGTCGAGGTCGAACGGCCCAACTCCGGTCGAGCCGAGCATGGACGCCATCCAGGCCGGCGACTTGCGGTCGGCCGGAAGCGCCGCAATGCCCCGGCCGAAGCGCAGGCCGACGCTGACGCTGCCTTTCTCATAGCCGGTCTGCTTGAACACCAGGCTCGAGCCGTTGGCGAAGCGGACGATGGTCGCGTCCATGTCCGCGATCCGCTCGCGCGAGACCTCGCGGCCGGGCGGGCCGAGCGGCGGCAGGTCGTCGAGGCTCACCCGCCTCTCGGCCTGGCGCGCCGCCGGCGCCGCGGCCTCGGCGGCGGCGAGCGCCTGGGGGAGGCCGGTCACCGGCGCCGGCGAGAGCATGACCATCCTCGGCCCGGAGCCCGCGAACATGTCCTTCATCGCCGATCCCACCGCCGCCGGGCTCATCGAGGGCGCCAGTTCCTCGAACAAGGCGAGCTGGATCCCGGCCGTGGAGATGACGCTGTTGCCGTCGATCGCCGAGATCAGCCGCCCGGCCCGCGCCTGCGAGCGCTGAGTCGAATCGCCCTGCACGGCGGCCCGTCCGGCCGTCCGGATATTCTCCATCTCGCGGTCGATCTCCGCCTGGCTGGGCGGCGCCTTCAGGGCGTCGGCGAGGATCGCATAGGCCTCCTTCAGGGCCTCCTGCCAGCGCCCCTCCTTCGCCATCACCGACATCTGCGTGTAATCGGCGATGTTGACCTCATTGTCGGCCTGGACCTGGGCGTTGAGGAAGGCCGATTCGCCGCGCGCCTTGGCCTCGAGCCGGCGGTTGAGGATCCGGCGGGCAAGGGTGCGGGCGAGGTCCCTCTGCTCGCGCGCCTTGCTCGGCGGCGCCGGCGTGTAGGGCCGGATCCAGCTCAGGGTGGCGTAATGGGGGGAGCCGGGATAGGCGATCGCGCCGGTCCGCTCCGCCACGTCGGCGGGCGTCCCGTAATCGGGCTCGCCCGGCGCCGGCCCCGACCCCTTCCAGCCGCCGAAGCGCTCGGCGATCAGGCGCTCCATCAGCTTCGGGTCGGCGTCGCCGACCATCACCAGGGTCGCCCGCTCGGGCCGGTACCAGCGCTCGTAAAAGGCCTTGAGCCCGGCCGCGGTCGCGCCGTTCAGGGTCGCTTCGGTGCCGATCGTGTCGCGCTGCGCGAATTTGAGGCCGCCGAAGAAGAGCGGCATCATCGTCTCGCGCAATTTGACCGCGAGCTCGGTCCGGCGGCCATATTCGGAGAGGACGACGCCGCGCTCGGCATCGACGATCTTCGAGTCGAAGAGGGCGGTGTCGGCCATGTCGGCGAGCAGGCTCAGGCTGGTGTCGAGCGAGGCCCGGTCGGCATGGGGAAGGTCGAGCATGTAGACGGTCTGGGTCGGCTCGGTCGACGCATTGGTGTCGCTTCCGAAGCTCGCGCCGAGGCGCTGCCAGGTCTCGCGCGCCTCGCCGTCGCCGAAATTCTTCGTGCCGCGGAACGCCATATGCTCGATGAAATGCGCCCAGCCGCGCTCCTCGTCGGCCTCGTGCAGCGAGCCGGCGTCGATCCTGAGGCGAACCGACACCTGCCCCTCGGGCAGCGCGTTGCGCCTGACGGCGTAGCGCAGGCCGTTGGGCAGGGTGCCGAACGTCCAGGCCGGATCGGGCGGAATGTCGCTGCCGCGGTAGAACCAGTTGGGGTCGCCGGCGGCCGAGGCGGGCGCGGCGATGAGGAGGAAGAGGAGGGCGAGGAGACAGCGGCGGAGGAGGGGCATCGGGTTCCTTATCCTCCCCAGCGCGAAGCGATGGGGAGGGGGACCACATGAAATGTGGTGGAGGGGTAGCTGGCGCCGGACTTAGCGGTTCCCGCGAGAACCTCAAGCAATCCGGCCCTTTACCCCTCCACCAGGCTTCGCCTGGTCCCCCTCCCCATCTGGCGATGGGGAGGATTTCAATCCGTTCCCCCAACTTGACTCTCGCTGAACGAGATGGGAACATTACGCGAACACAAGAGTCCGAGTCGCAATGCCCCCGAGTCACGCCCGAGCCGAACGCCTGGCCGCCCTTCGCGCGGAAGTGAGGGCGCTCGAATCCGCCGGCCCGGACGAGGCGCGCCTGGGCCTTCCCTTCGGAGTCGACGCCCTCGACTCCCGCCTCGCCGGCGGCGGCCTTGCGGTCGCGGCCCTGCACGAGGCGGCGGCGGAGCGGCCCGGTCCGGGCGACGACGCCGCCGCCACCCTCTTCCTCGCCTCGATCGCCGCCCGCCGTCCCGGAATCGTCCTGTGGGCGCTGGGCAGCCGCGACCTGTTCGCGCCCGGCCTGGCCGCCGCCGGCCTCCCGCCCGACCGTGTGCTCTACGCCGAATGCGGCGGCGACGAGGACGTTCTGGCGGTGATGGAGGAAGGGCTTCGCCACGGCCGCCTCGCCGCGGTGGTCGGCGAGGTGAGGCGGGCGGCCATGCCCGCCACCCGCCGGCTCCAGCTCGCCGCCGAGGAGGGCGGAACGCTCGCCCTGATGCTTCGGCGCTGGCGCGGAAATGGCGAGGATCCGCTTGCCCCCCCCTCCGCCGCCGTCACCCGCTGGCGCCTCGCCTGCGCGCCTTCCTCGCCGCTGCCGGTGGCGGGGATCGGCCGCCCGCGCTGGCGCCTCGCCCTCGCCCGCCAGCGCGGCGGAGCGCCGTTCGACCTCATCATGGAGAGCCCCGATGCCGAGGGTCGCCTCGCTCTACCTGCCCAATCTGAGCACCGACCGGGTGAGGGCGAGCGAGAGCGCCGGGCGGCGTGAGGCGGTAAAATCCTCCCCTGCCTTTGCAGGGGAGGGGAACCAGGCGA